>NZ_CP101414.1:600000-900000 GCF_024338845.1 Mycoplasma bradburyae
AAGCAATAAAATTAATGATCTCTTGAACTTTTTTTAGATATAAAACAAACTTGTTTTTTCTTGTGGTTAGTTTGAAGTGTTCATGGCCATTTTGAATTAACAGATTGTTAATTAAAATAGCATTGTATTCTTCGTTAAAAACTAATTCTAAATGATGATCTTTAGAATCTGGCGATGATACGTTACCAACGCTTAAAAACAACCCACCAAAAAAAGCATACATATAATCTTCATAATCTGATGAACTATCAAGACTTAAAATCTCTTGATCTAGTTTAAAATTTAGTTCGTATTCAGTTTTCTTTAGCTGATTAACTTTTTTTGTATAAGTAATTTCGTCTTTTAGTTCTTGGTCAAGTAAAACTAAGATCTTTTTTAAAAACCTGATTGTTTTAGGGTATTGTGTAGTATAGCTTAGATAAGAATTATCGATACTAACCAATTTATTAAAAACTATTCCGTTTAAAAAATATTTAGCAGATTTAGTGTCTAGTTCTTGGTTGCAGATTTCGGTTTTTAGTTCTTGACTAAAAGTTCTCATCTTCTTTTTATATATATTTATTATTTATGTAATTTTAAGAAATCATTAACAGCTAGTGCTGCTATTGTTCCGTCTGAAACTGCTGTTGATATTTGTCTAATCTTTTTATTAACACAATCTCCTGCAGCATATAAACCATCAACAGCTGTTTTTTGATTTTGATCAACAATTACATAACCTTCTTCATTTAGAACGTTAAATGATTTCAAGAAACCAGCGTTTGGAATTGCTCCGATATAAGGGAATAAACAATCAATTGCGATTTCTTTAACTTCATTAGTTTTTAAGTCCTTAACTTTCAAACCTTTAAGAACTTGGTCGCCAATATAACCATCAGCTACAGATGATAATAAGAAACTAACATTAGCTTTTTCTTTTAATTTATTAACTGCATACATATCTGCTCTGAATTCATCTCTACGGTGAATTAAATAAACTTTGTTACAGATTCCAGATAAGTATAAAGCTTCTTCAATAGCTCCATTACCACCACCGATAACAGCTACATCACGGTTTTTGTATAACGGACCATCACAAATCGCACAGTATGAGATACCTTTAGATTCGAATTTAGCTTCGTTTTCTAATCCAAGTTTTTTCTCAGTTGTACCAGTAGCTACAATAACTGCTTTAGAAATTAATGTAGTTCCGTTATCTAAATAAGTAAAAAAATAATCTTCTTGTTTATCAACACCACTTACTCTTGAATAAAAGAAAGGGACAGATAAGTTACTTAGATGAGTAAACATATTTACCGCTAAATCTGGTCCTTTGATCGATTCATAACCTGGGTAATTATCGATAAAACCAGTTTTTAGAATTTTTCCACCAGGTGCTGAACCTTCAACTACACAAACATTAATGTTTGCTCTTTTAGCATAAATTCCAGCAGTTATTCCAGCTGGACCACTTCCGATAATTACTAAATCAAAAAGATCGTTTTTTCCATCTACTCGATATGACATTGTTTATTCTTTATTTTTATCCATTGATTAATCATAACCAACATATTGATTAACTAATAAATGTTAATTCTTTTATTAGTTGTTCTATATGTTGTAGTTATCTTGAGTCTTATATTTTATAAGACTAAGAAAAACATTAAATAATGATTAGATTCTAGATAAATTTTAATATTTTATATATTTTTGATTAGCTTTTTATTACTTAATAAAACAAGCATTTTGTTAAAAAATCTAATGAACATTGATGTGTTGTTATACAAAAAAATGCTTATAAAAAGTTATTGATAACTCGTTAATGAAAACTTAACAGGAATTAATATATAAACTATACTTTGTTAAGTAAAACTTATTAAATAAAGATTTTTAAAAATTGAAAATACGCAAAAACAACGGTAAAAACTAATATTTTTAATAAAAATTATTTAATTTATTAATTTAGGTTTTTTGGAAAATTAACGATTCGCAATAGAAGTACAAAAAAGATATTAAGAAAATATAAAAAATGTGCCAACCAAAACATAAGGTTTTAGAAGGTTAACACATTTGAATCTAAATAAAAGATATGGCTATTTTATTTATCGTTATTTATTGATAATAGTTTTAGAATTCCGCTTAGTTTAAATCTAAACTTGAAACAGTCTCTATTATTATGAACTTGAAATTCTCCAAAGGATATTCCATCATATTTAATCGTGTTACTTTCATTTCAAGTATTGATATCTTTAGTAAAGCTAAATTTATCTTTCACTCATTTTTGTGGAGCAGTTTTATCAAAAACTATTGCTTCGGGTTTTTGTTTTAATTTATTATCTTTGTCTAAGAAATCATAAAAATACATTAGGTAATCGCATTTAAACAAATTTTCTCAATATTTAGAAATAACCAAAAGGGGATTGTCTAAAGTTATCTTTTTAAATAATTCCATCCTTTGTTTATAGAATTCAGGCATACGAACTTTTAATTCGTTTGAGAAGTGTTTGAAATAAGTTTTTGATGTTGGCTGTCCAATAATTTGAGGCGCTATATTACCTTTACTTTTTTGATTAGTTTTAACAGATAAGGTTTTCCCTTCTTCAAGAATAAAATCAATTGGATTTTGATTTAATGAGATAAGTTTTATAGGATAAGGTATTTTGTAATAGTCAAATGTTCCCTTGACTATTGGTTTAATCATATCAACAACTTCTCTATTAGCTCTTTTACTATAATTCTCATCTATTTCTAAATTAAATACTTCAGCAATAGCTATTTCTGCTGATACACCAATTATTTCAGTTTTGTATTCATTTAAGTGTTGGTTTCTTGTCATACTTTCATTTTTTATAAAAAAAAGACGGTAAAAATTAGTTTTTTAATAAATCACTTTTAACTAAACAATGTAGATATTCAATTGTTTTATCAGTTTTGATGTTTCTATTTTGATCCTTATCTGCCTTAAACCTTCTATATTCTTTTTTATATAAACTATACTCACCAAATTTTGACATAACTTCCTTAATTTCATCTAAGGTCATTAATCCTTCATTGTTGTAGCTCAAGAAGATATATTTAAAATTAGCTTTTTCTAATAAGTCAGTAAATTTATCAATTACTTTTTTCTTTGTACAATAATCACTTTTCTGATTATTATAATCTCTTAATCCTGTTACACCTCTTAATTTAGGTTGATCATTTAGCGCTATTGTTTCTAATACGTGATAATTAGCGCAATATTGCCTTTCATTATAAGGTGGATCTAGATACAAAATGTCACCTTTGATTGTAGGTATTAATTCATTAGCATCCTTGTTATAAACTTCACCAATTATTCCATCATTAAAATCTAATAATTCAAGTTTTAATTCTTTAGCTGCGCTTTTTTTAATTTTCTTTAAAAATGCACCATATACTGCAGCAGTGTTAGCTACTTTATCTATTCCTTTTATAAGAGCTGCTAAATACGTAAAATATTCATTTTTACCGATCTTTTTTGATTTTAATTGTTTTTCTATTTCATTACGAATAGCATCACATTTTCTTCCATTTTCGTCAGTAAAATATAATCTTTCAGATCCAGATCCTAAACAATAATTGTTATAAACAAAACCGTTTACTGGTTTCAAATTATTAAGATAATCAATTAAATCTAATTTATCTTTTTTAGTGGTTTGTAGATAATGTTTATTCAATACATAACTATAGTACTGAATATCATTCGCTATAACTTTACACCCTTTAGATCTAAAGAAACTCCCGACAACTCCAGTACCAGCAAATAAATCAGCAAAAACTAATTTATCCATTGATTCTTTATTGATAACTCTGCTTATTGTTTGATGTAAGAAATCGAGCAATGAGTGTTTAGATCCGATGTAATTCATAACTTTATATTAACTATTTTAATCTATGAAATATTGGTTGTTGTTATTAGTATTATCTTAAATTTTTAAATTTAAAAATCTATTAATTTAAATTAAAAAATTAGGTATTTTTATCGCAATAAATTAACTACTTTTAATTGTCATTTTTGATTAAAATATTAAACATTAAAAACAACAAAAATATGCAAATTTATCGGTAAATTTGCCATAAAATAAAAAAATAATCCAACTGTTAATTGGGTTATTTTTATTGTTTTATTATAGCTTAATTAATCATCTGAATTTTATAACATCTTCAGGATTTCATCTAGGTAAATTGTATTCTCAAAAGCATATTGCTTTTCAGATTTACCAAAATGACCATAAGTTGCTAAACCACTGTATTTGGTAGTTCTTAGTTTTAAGATGTTAATTATCTCAGCTAGGTTGTGATTAAAGATCTTTTTAATGATCTTGTAGATTGTTTTCATATCAACAGTATTGGTATCAAAACAGTTGATTGAAATATCTAATGGTTTAGGAACACCAATCGCTCAAGAGATAATCACTTCACATTGAGTTGCTAATTTAGCTTTGATGATATGTTTAGCAATTCATCTAGCATAATAAGCACCTGATCGGTCAACTTTAGTGTAATCCTTACCACCATAAGCACCACCACCGTGATGAGCATAAATCCCAAAACTATCAACAAGTAACTTACGACCAGTTAGTCCAGTATCAGCAATCGGACCACCACTTGTAAATAATCCAGAAGGATTAATTAATGCTTCATAATCCTTACTAAAACCATATTTAGTAGCAATCTCATCCATAATAAACTTTTTAACAAAAAGTTTAAACACACTAAGATCAATATTCTCTTCGTGTTGAATTGACATCAAGATAGTTTTTAATTCAACTTGATTATCTTCTAGATAATTCAAGCTTACTTGTGCCTTCATATCATATTTAGCATGATTAAAGGTTTGGTTGTCAATTAATTCTCTTGCTAATTTAACTAGATCATGTGCCATTACTACTGCTAATGGCATTTGGTTATTAGTTTCATTACAAGCATAACCAACAGTTATCCCTTGATCACCAGCGCCTATCATATTATTCTTTTGATCAACAGATTGAGCAATATCAGGAGATTGTTGGTTGATATTAGATATGATCGTAAAACTTGAACGATCATATCCTAATTTAGTTACAACATCTCAAGCAATCTTTACATGATCTACTTTTGCCTTGGTCGTAATCTCGCCAGCAATCACAATTAATCGGTTAGCTGCAACAACTTCGCAAGCTACACGGCTGTTTTCATCTTGTTTTAAACATTCATCCAAGATACCATCAGCAATCTGGTCACAGATCTTATCTGGGTGACCGCTACCAACACTTTCAGCAGTATATACACCTCTTCTATTGTGTTCTAATTTAATTATATTCAGTATTACTACCTCATTTATCTCTTTGTTATCAATAGTTATTTTAACTTAATATAAGAATTATATTAAGTTGATAAACTATATAATTATAGACAATAAAATTTATATCTAGATCAATAATTCTATTGTTGATCTAGTAAGTGGTGGGTATAGTTTACTATCATAGCTGCATTATCGCCAGTATAGATCTTTTTAGGGATTAAAGTCTTAATTTTTAATAGCGATAATTGTTCTCTTAGATAACTATTAGCACTAACTCCACCTCCCAATAAGATTGTTTGGAATCTTATTGGACTTTTATTAATCTGGTGTTTAACTCTATTAATAAAATCATCAATAATAAACCCTTGGAATGATGATACTACTTTGGTAATATCAAATTCAGGTTGATCTTTGTTTTGTTGGATGTATCTTAAGACTGCTGATTTGAATCCAGAATAACTAAATGATGATAGTTTATTAGTTTTTAAAAACTGAATTGTATTAGTTTTAGATTGATCAAACATTTGATCAATCTTAGGTCCTGCTGGGTATTTTAAATCAAGCGCTCTACCAACTTTATCATACACTTCACCAATCGCATCATCTTTAGTCTCATCTAATAAAGTGATTTTAGTAGGTGATTCTACTTGGTAGATTGAAGTATGCCCACCACTAACAACTAACCCAAGTGCTGGGTATGTTAGATCATCAATTGGGTATTGACTATCACCATCATTAATTGTTGGCGAAAAGATATGGCCGTATAAGTGGTTGATTCCTTTTACTTCGATATTAAGTAAAAAACCTAAAGTATCAGCAAAAACCTTAGCAACATGCAAACAACCCAACAAACCAGGTTGTTGGGTGTATGTTATTAGATCAATCTTATTAATTGAGATATTTGCTTCTAAAAGCGCTTCTTTTAGAGTTTGGTGCAATACTTCTTCATGATATCTAGCAGCTATTTCAGGAACGACACCACCATAATTAGCATGAACACTTGAAGAAGATTTTGTTTTGGTTACTACGATCTTACGATCAATTGAAATTGATATCGATAAATCGTCACAACTTGATTCAATTCCTAAGATGATTTTATATTGCATGATGTTTTAATCGTAATTTATTAAATTATTTTCATCAATCACTTTTAAATCTAGCATAAGCATTTATTAAGCTAGCTTTTTGAATGTCATTGATTGGCGATTCAATAAATCGATTAACATCAGCTACATTTTCAATAAAATAAGCTGAGTTGATATTCTCAGATAATTCATCTTGTCCGTCAACATCTAATCAACCTTCTTTAGCTACCAAACCTTTTTCAGGATCAGATATCTTTTTAAGTGGTGATGTGTATTGAACGTAGTTAAAGTTTTCTAGTGGTCCGTATTTATATACAACATCATCATCACTTTCATCAGATTCTTCTTCTTTGTTTTCTGAACCTTCAGATTCCATTGGATTAGTTGAACTTTCAGTTCCACCCATATTGTTATTATTCATTGATTCAGTAGATTCATTTGCTTCAGTCATCATTGTTGAATTATCATTCATAGCTTCTTGATTGTCTGAATCAGCTTCATCTTTTAATTCTGCTTGAAAATTATCTAAATCCTGATCAAGACCTTCTAGAGCTACTTTTCTGATAATCTTATAACTTTGATCTAAAAAGCTTGGATATTGATCGATATTAGATTTATTGATAACAATAAGATCTAATGCTAATGGCGTGTATTTTGGGGTAATTATGTGGAAATCTTCGCTTGTAGGTTTTTTAGGATCGTTTTTATCGCTGTGATATTCACCACCTTGAGCAGAATATATCGCATCACCATTAAACATGATCGCAGCATTAACTCTTCTTGATGCTAAGTTGTTATAAATTACTGATGAGTCAGAGTTTAGTAAAGCAGTAGATTTATTTAAATCACTTAAATTATGATAGTTCAAACCTGCATCTGCGATTGCTTTATAAACATTATAAAACTCTGCTTGGCTTAATTGGTTTGATTTAGGATTTACCGTAATTTCTTGATTATCTTGAGCTGTTTTAATTAAATTAGCAACTGAATATAATGAACGTTCGTCTTCAACAATCCCTAATTTATTATTATTAAATCTTGCACGATGCTTTTCATTAGTGATAGTACTAATAATGTCGTATCAACTACTTTCATGATCTACTAAAGAAGCAATCTTAGGGCCACGGTAAGCAAACACAAATGATTGGAAAAAATAAGGAACTGAATAATCTAATAGATTGATTTTTTCACCTTTAATTGAATAACTAGTTAAGATTTCTTTAACTTGATCAGTAAATAAATCTAACGCATCATTAGCATTGTTGATCTTAACTAATTGATCTTCGTCATTTAAATAGCTTAAATTGAACTTTGTTCAATCTAATTTAATTAAACTACCTTGTCTAATTAGATCAATTACAGCATAAGTAGATGCAGTACCAATGGTAAATGTTTTGTTTTTAAAGTTAGTAATTAAATTTTCATTTGATGGAACACTATTAAATTGCAAATTGTTGTATTCACTTAAAAGTTGCTTTTGCAAATTAGGTGACATATATGATTCAAAATTACCATAAACAAACTGCTTATTTAATAGGTTAGAATTAGCTCCACCTTCACCACAACTAGTTACTAAAAAAGCTGATAAAGTTAGAGCTGAAAATATTGTTTTTAGCGGTTTTTTCTTCATTTTTCTTAAAATACTTAGTTATTAATTGAACGAACAACTTTTTCTTTGTAGTTGATTTTTTCAGCAATTGCTTTTTTGATTACTGAGAATACTGTAGCTAAGATACCAATGAACACTAAGATTGAACCAAAAGCAATCGCTCAACCTTTAACACCTTTAGCAATTGAATATAATTCAGTAGCTATTGTTCTAGCTGACCCTCTTACATAAGAAGTGATAATGAAATCATCAAATGATGTTGCAAAAGCAATTAATCCACCAACCACTAATGAAGGTGCTAGATAAGATAAAGTAATCTTAAAGAATGTTTGAACTTTGTTATATCCTAAATCTTGTGAAGCAAGAATTAGGTTAGGATTCATCTTTAACATTCTTGGGTATATTGATACTAAAGCAAACGGAGTGCTGATTGAGATATGTGAAACAATAATTGTAAATAAACCTAGCGGTTGAGACAATGATACTCACACAGCAATAAAGAAAATAATTAAACTTAAACCTGAGATGATATCAGGAACAACGATCGAAGTATTTGATACTGACATCGTTAGTTTTTGATAAACTTTTTTATTTCTTCAAATCCCAAAAGCAGTAATAGTCGCAATAAAAACAGAGATCGGAGTTGATACTAAAGCAACTATTAACGATGTTGTTAATGGCGTTAAAAAATCACCTTCAGCCAATGATTTATATGTTGCAAAAATCTTTTCTTTATCAAATTCACCAAAAGTTAAATTAACGTTACCTCTTTCAGTAACACCATTAAAAGATAAGATAACAATAATAAATAAAGGTAAATAGATAAACAATAAGATAACAAAGATATAACTTTGTCTTAAGATTGTCTTAAACTTGTTCATTTTGATCAACCACCGTTTTAATTTTGTTTCTTAATACAGCTCGTTTTTTCATGTAATTAAATAGTTTAGGTGCTACAAAAACTACCATATAGAAAGCAAGAATAATTAATGCTAAAGTTAAACTTAAAGCACTAGCTTGAGAGATTGCTACTTTAGATTCTAATCCGTTTGATCCAAGCGATAATAAATACGCACCAATCTGTTGTCCATCATTAGAGTTATTAACAAATTGTGAGATCCCTGCTGTTGTAAATGAAGGTAATAATACTAAAGTAACACCAGAGATAATTGCGTTTTTACAATAAGGAATAACAACTTTAAAAAAACTCATGAAGTAGTTATACCCTAAGTCTTGTGATGCCAACATGTAGTTTTTAGGCATTGAAATTAAAACTGTGTAAATTGGCAAAATCATAAATGGCATGAAGATATAAACTAAACCTAGTAATGTTCAACCATCACCAAATGTACTATTAGCTTCGCCAAACATTAAATCTAATAAAGATTTAAGACCGATTACTTTAATAAGAAAACTATTTCAAATGGGAGCTGTAACTAAAGCTACAACACTATATTTAAATAATTTGTTTTTAGAAATCGATAAAAGATAAGCAAAAGGGAAAGCAATTAATAAACAGATAATTGTGCAAGCAACTGCTAATCCGAATGATTTGAAGATCTTAGTTATTGTAAAACTATCGATTATTGAGAAATTGTCAGCAACAGTTACATTAATGCTACTACCATCTTCTATTTCAACACTAAAAGGTGTGAAAGCATTAACCAATACGATGATTAATGGAATAATAAAAAGAACTAGTAATAATAAAGCATAAGGTAAGATTAATCAAGTTCTTTTAGGACCTTTAAAGGTTTGCACCAAAGCATTTCAACTCTTAGCGCTGAACATCTTCTTCTTTCCTCATCATATGAACATCCATTTCGTCAAATTTTAATCCAACGATGGCACCTACTTTAACTTCATCAATGTTATCAACAGTGATCTTAGTTTTATCAGGCATTAAACATTCAATTTCTCATAAAACACCTTTATATGATGTTTTAGTAACTTCAACATTGAAGAATCCTTTATCTTTCTCAACAACATCAAAATCTTCAGGACGAATTAAAACACGAACTTTATCATCTTTTTTGAAATCGTATTCTTCATCAGTATCAATGATGTCGCCTGAATTTAATTTAATTTTGTAATCACCTAAATATGTTCCATCAAAGATGTTAGCAGCACCGATAAATCTTGCTGTTCATTCGTTGATTGGAGAGTCATATATAATATTAGGCTTACCAACTTGTTCAATATCACCTTGTGACATTACAACGATTTTGTCAGATAGTAATAAAGCTTCTTCTTGATCGTGAGTAACTAAAATAAAAGTAATATTCAATTCTTTATGAATACGTTTTAATTCATTTTGTAATTGTTTTCTTACTTTAGCATCTAGAGCACTTAATGGTTCATCTAGCAATAACGTTTCAGGTTCAATAACTAAAGCACGAGCTAGAGCAACTCTTTGTTGCATCCCGCCAGATAATTCAGACGGATACTTATCTTCTTTACCAGCTAGACCAACTAAATTGATCATTTTAGTAGCTCTTTGATCAATTTCTTCTTTTGTTAATCTTCTAGTCAAAACTTTGTTTTCAAAAGTTTCTTTTTTCATGATTGGATAAGTTTCTCAATATGAAATTCATCCATCAACGTTTTCTAATTCTTTTAATACCTTATCGTATTTGATATCTATTGGTATTTTTTTCTTGTAATTGACCTTTAGAGTTTCTATTTCAGTATTAAGTTTAATAACTTCAGTTTGTTCGATTGCTTCTGATAATTTAGACTCTAATTTAATCAGTTCTTCTTGATATTGAGCAAAACGCATTTCATCGTTTTCAAACATTCAGAAGTTTTTTTCATATTCTTTGCGAACTTTATTTAACTTATTAGTTAAATCATTCTTTTTCTTGTTAAGATCATTAATTTTAGCTGCAGCTTTTTTTTGAGCTTCTTGCTTAATATTTTCTGCTTGGATAGCTAATTTAGGATCACTGTCTTCTCTAGGTACACGCATGATCTTAAGCCCATAACAAACATTGTTATAAACTGTCATGTTTGGGAATAATGCATAATCTTGAAAAACAGTTGCAAATGGACGTTTGTGAACAGGCATATCTTTAATATCAATGCCGTCAATTTTAATTTGTCCATAGGTTGGTTGTTCGAACCCAGCAAGTAATTTTAACGTTGTAGTTTTACCACATCCAGATGGTCCTAATAAAGTTACGAATTCAGATTTATTAATATCTAAATTTAAATTTCTAACTGCTACAAAACCATCTTCAAAAGTCTTATTAACGTTTCTTAGCTGAATAAAAACTTTTTCTTCCAATTCCGGTCAATCCTTTCAATATATTTAAATTAGTTTTTATAAAAATTACAAGTAAAATTATAAAGTTTTTTTATTAAAAATTTACAAAAAAAATCTTTTTTTTCGATAAATATTTTTTGTCTCAAAAATTCAAAACTAAAAATCTTCGCAAAACACTTTAAAATAAAGGATTTCACGAAGATTTAATTAAACTTATTTTTTCTATTTTTTTAAATTTTTACGCAAACTTATTAGTAGCAATTAATGCGATAACTATCGATATAATTAAAATAATAAAAGCACCTACTATTGTTCATAAAACTCTAACACGCGCTTTAGAGGACTTATGTTTTTTGTCGTAACTATTATAAACAGATTGTTTATTAACTTCTTTATAGTTCGTATTAGACGATCTATTATTGGATTCAATATATTTATTTTTCTTATCTTCTTGTATTTCCTTGTCTAGTTTTTTAAATAAACTTTTTCGATCATCTGATGATTGTGTCATCTGTCTTGATTCATTATTTTTTTCAACAGATTTATTAGTTTCAGTTAATTCATTGTAACTATTTGTTGTTTCATCGTCTTCAGGAAATAACATATCAGTGGATATGTTTTGATGATTATTCTTTCTTATATATTGATAAAGATTGCTTTTATTACCTTGAGCTATTTCATTTATATCTGACTCTATATTTTGCATATCTATAGTCATTTTTTTAGGAATAATATCTTCGTCATCTTCTAAATTAATGACTAATTTGGTAGTTTTATTCATTAAATCTTCAGATTGTTTTATTGCTATCTGATTTTTGTTAGAAGATATTTCTTCATCTTTTTGTAAATCTAAATCAATAGAAGAAGTTCTTTCAAATTTATCATCACGATAGTTAGGTATACCATACTTGAAATCGCTATGATCGATACTCTCGATAATAGAAGAGGATTCAAAGATATTTTTTTCTTTATTGACTAATGAATCTATAGAACTAATATTTTTTTGTTCTTTACTAATAATGATATCATCGTCTTTATTGAATTTAGATTCACTAAATAACGATTCTGATCTAGGGAAAGCAGGTTTTGTTATTATTGAGCGATTTAAAGTAGATTCATTATTTTGATTTTGTTGAGAATTGAATTGATTGTTATTAGATTTAACATCAATTTTATTTGAAAATTGGCTATGTTGATTTAAATTATTAAGAACTCGTTTGTTAATTGGATTAATTTGGTTCTGACTAGTTCATCCATTTATTCTTGACTGAGGATTTAAATTATTCTTATCAACAGAACGAATTACATCTTCACCTTCTCTTTGAATAAATGAAGCATCATGAACACTTATCGTATTAAATGTTCCCGTGTTAGCACTAAAAAGATCAGTGACATGGTCAATATTTAAATAATCCATAGCACTTTTAGAGGATGTTTTATCCGCTTTTATAACTTCAGATGGAACATTAACTAAATCATTATCAGTTAATTCTTCAGTTATTAAAACACGATCGGTTGATTCAACTAGTTCTTTTTCATATTGATCAATTGATAATAATTGCTTATCATTTTGATCTTTTTTTGATGACAAATTATCATCTTCTTCTAAATCATCTTCTTCGTTTAATAAGAAGTCTTCTGTTGTATTTATTAATGCATCACTAATCGTGCGGCGTGATTTATTATTCTTATTATCCATAACCGATAATAAAATTATATTATTTTAAGAAATAATATTATTCTAGTTGTATTTTTATTATGCTATGAATTAAAGATTTATTAATCAATGAATTGAGTAGTTTTTAATTCTTCGTCATATTCTAAATCATCATCTTCATCAGCATCTTTAAATCGTTTTGCGTAATCATTAGATTTTTGTAAGGAAATTGACGCAAACGATTTAGTATTTTCAACAACAGTAAGGTTTCTTATACAAGTAAGTTTGATTGAATATTTAGATAATTCGTGGTGATTTTGAATATCTTTTTTAATATCTAATATAAGTTGTTTAAAGTCTTGATCACTAATATTAGGTTGAATCATTATTTGGATATCAAAACCGTTTTTTAATATTTTATAGTTGGCTATACCTTGATCATGTTTATGTTTATTTAATAGATCAGTCATAAAGTCAGCTCGTTTTTCGTCATCATCACCATCCTTATATCTAGCACCTGGTCTTGATGCTGATATTTTATCAGCAATTTGAGTTATCTTAGCATAGAAGTTTTTAGATTTTTCATATAATTTTGGATTGCCATGGTGACAATTAATCGCATCGATAATATCAATATCTAAATCAAAATATTTAGCGATAGCTACACCTGCAGCAACGTGGTTACCAGTTGAGTATTTTAATTTCTTCCAGTTTTCTTCATGATTAATAGATTTACCAATATCATGAAGCAATCCACATAATTTAGCTTTTTCAACATTTAAGCCTAATTGACTCGCAATATTTGCTGCTAATTGAGCAGTTTCGATAGAATGTTCTAATACCATTTGCGTATTAGAACCTCTGAATTTTAATCTACCAATATATTCACATATATCTTTATTTGGTAATAATTTTGAATCGTATAAATCTAATTCTTGCAACACTTCTTCACCGATTTTTTTAGTTTCTGCAGTAAATTCATTTAGTGTTTCGTAATAACATTTTTTAATTAAATCATCAGTTAAATAATGGATTTTATCATCACCTATAATACTAATAATTTTGTTAATAGCTCTTTCAGCTATAGTTAATTTAATTGCATTAAAGCAAGAAAGAGAAATTTTCTTATTTGCAGAGTCAATATCTAACTTGATACCATATAAAGTTTCAATGTAAGCTTTAGTTTTACCATCTTTACCAATTAACTTAGAATAGAAATCATTCGTAACTTTTTGATCTTTTTCAGAATCGCCGCTGTTATATTGGTAATTAATTGTTCTTTTAGTAGTAACTCTAACTGTCTTAGCTAATAATTCAGTCGAATTCATTGCATTGATAAGTATTTTGTTGATTTCATTCGCAATTTCATTTTTTCTGACATTAGCTCTTTTTTCTTCTTCTTTGATCATTTGTTCTAGATCATTTCGAACATAGATACGGTATTCATCTAGAATAAATTTTCTCGCTTCTTCTTCATTGATTTTCATCTCTTTTAACATAGCAATCTTCTCTTCGATTTTCTTAGAATCAATTCTTTTTTTAAGAAGGCTATTTTCTCTTCTCTTATCTTTTATCTCTTCGTTTAGTTGATTGTTTCTTTCTTCAATAAGAATTTTTTCGCTCAGAACTGAAATAAAGAAATTTTTTATTTCTTTAAATTCTTTTTTAGATATCATTTTTCGATCATCTTGAAATAAATAATGTTCGTTTAGTTTTTCTTTTAGTTCATCTTGTTTATTAATTTTAATTATTTCGTTTTCAAGTTCACGTTGATGATTTTCAGTTTCTTTCAAGAATCTAAATTCAAAAAATTTCAACAAAATAAAGATAAATAATAGAAGTGCTAATGCGGTTAATAAAGCCACAATTAAATACATTAAGTCTAAAGAGATGTTAGTCATATAAAATAATTTTATATTATTAACTATCTTTTAATTTATCTAAAACTTCTTTTTTAATTAGTTCGTATAGTTCTTTTGTTTCTTGAATTTTAGCAATTAAATTAGTTCTTCCTTGAGCAAGTTTATCTTCTTTATATGAAAATCAGCTACCAGATTGTTTAATAATTTCGTTATCAATAGCTAAATCAATAATTTCATTTATCTCACTAATACCCGAATTAAAGAAAAAATCGATATAAGTAGTAGACATTGGTGATGAAAGTTTATTTTTTGTTACTGTAGCTTTCGATTTAATGCCGATTGGATTATTGTTTGTATCTTTTAATATTTCAGATCTTCTTAACTCTAATCTTGTCGATGAATAGAATTTTAATGCTTTTCCACCTGTTGTAATTTCAGGATTACCAAACATTATCCCAACTTTTTCACGTAATTGATTAATAAAAATAACTGCTACATTATGTTTAGCCAACAATGGTTGAATACGCGATAAACCTCTGGACATCATTCTTGCATGTGTTCCCATTGTTTGTTCTTCCATCTTACCTTCAATTTCAACTTTAGGAACTAGCGCAGCTACAGAATCCACCACAATTAGATCAATTAATTCAGTCTTTATTAAGGATTTAATTATTTCAAAACCTTGTTCTCCATATTCAGGTCTAGCAATGATTAATTTAGTTAAATCAATTCCTAACCGTTTAGCATATCTTAAATCTAACGAATGCTCTGCATCAATAAATGCTACACGCATATCATTATTTATTGCTTGCTTAATTGTTGATAATGCTAAAGTTGTTTTTCCGCAAGATTCATTTCCATAAATCTCAACTATCCTACCTTTAGTAAAACCACCAGTACCTAATGCATGGTCTAATTTTATACTTCCGCTAGAAATACATTCTAGATCTTCTATATTATCATTATCGTTAGCATATATATTAGTTTTACCGAACTTTTGTTGTAATAACTTTAAAATTTGGTCACTTGTAACTTTATCAATATTCTTTTTATTTGTATTTTTTAATTCATTCATAATTTTTTCGTAATTCTTTTTATTAAACATATGTAAAAAATAAGAGATAAGGAAGAAAAATAATTAATTTAATTTTGCTTATTCTTTGCAATAAAGGATTTAATGAATGAATTAATCATTTTATTAAACTTGATATTTAAAACTAATTTATATCTATTTTATTAAATTTAAGAAATCTTAATAAGAAGGAGGTTTTTATAATAACACTATTGTCATTGCTTTTGTATAAAAATTAGTAATCCAGGCAAGTCTAATTTTTATGTAATTATGGTAATTACCTATAGTTTAAGAAAATTTTTTATTTAACTATTTTTAGCAAAATTACCGGTTGTTTTTATATTTTTCAAATTTTTATTTAAGTTTTTAATATCTAAAAGATTTGTATAAGTATTTAATTAAATTTTTAAACTACACATAAATCTCTTTTGTAATATCATCATGTTTTTTTGTTTGGATGTAGATACAATTAAAATTAATCTTTATTACTTTAATTAATTGATTTAATTAAATAAAAAATATCTATGAACAATAAAGTTACATAGATATCATTACATTTTTTTATTATTGGTTGGTTAAGTTTTGTGAATATAATTATTGCTTCTTTTCTTCTTCATCAAGAATTGTTATAAATTCGCCATAACCAGATTTTTCTAAATCTTCATAAGCAATAAATTTTAATGAAGCTGAGTTAATACAATATCTTAATCCACCTAATTCCTTAGGTCCGTCATTAAAAACATGACCAAGATGGCTATCAGAATTTTTAGCTCGCACTTCTGTTCGAATCATATTATGAGATAAATCTTTTAATTCGTTTATTAATTCTTTTTGGATTGGTCTAGAAAAAGCAGGTCAACCACAACCTGAATCAAATTTGTGAGTTGATAAAAATAATGGTTCTCCACTTGTAATATCTACATATATTCCTTTTTTAAAATGCTTATCATATTCATTTGTAAACGGTCTTTCAGTTGCTGCGTTTTGTGTAACTTCAAATTGAATATCTGTAAGTTCTTTTTTAAGAACTTCTATCGGTTTTTTAGTATATTTTTTCATATCAGATTTTTAAAGATAAAACGATTATCAAATAAAAAAAATTTAATCCTTAAAAATTAAATAGTTAAGGATTAAATTAGTTTTTAAAAGTTTTGATTAGGATTTAATCAAGAAAAAATAGACCAAGAATAAAGTGATAAAAGGTTTTATCAAGTTAGTAAAATTACTAACTTGATAATTTGAATTGATTAGGATGACAAGCTTTTGTTAAGGATTTAAAACAAACAATTTAAATTATTTAACTTTGATTAAAAGTAATCTAAAAAGATTTAATTTGTTTAATAATTTATTTGTTTTTTTTGATAGTTTAAACAATATGATGGATAGGTAATTTTTAATAAACTGTTAATTAGTTATTAAAGTGAGCTAATGAAGTTGGTTTTTCGTCTTCATTAATTTCATCACTAATAGCTACTTCAGTAGTAATTAATAAAGCAGCTACAGAACAAGCTTTTTCAAGCGCAGTTTTAGTTACTTTAGTAGGATCAATAATACCGTTGTTGATCATATCAACAAATTCATTAGATTCAGCATTGTAACCATAACCAGGTTGTTTACTATTTAAGATATTATTAATAATCTTAGAACTGTTTTGACCTGCGTTTTCAATAATTTGGCGACAAGGTGCTGTTAATGATGATCTGACAATTTCGTAACCTAATAAGATTTCAGGATTGGATTCTTTAACTTGTTTAAGAACTTCAATTGCGTTCATTAAAGCAATTCCACCACCAGCAACAATACCTTCTTCAACTGCTGCTTTAGTTGAGTTTAACGCATCTTCGATTCTTAATTTAAGTTCTTTTTGTGCGATTTCAGTAGCACCACCAACGTGGATTACAGCCACTCCGTTTGATAAATTAGCAATTCTTTTGCTAATTCTTTCTTTGTCATATTTAGATGTTGTATTAGCAAGTTTTGCTTCTAAGCTATTTAAGTATTTAGCTAAAACTTCTTTTTGACAAGCACCATTGATAATTGTTGTTTTATCTTTTGAGATAACAACTTTTTCAGCTGAACCTAATTTATTTAATTCGATATCTTTAAAATCAATTCCAGCAGTACTATCAATTAAAACGGTATTAACACTTACAGCTAAATCTTCTAGAGTTGTTTTTTGCGCTTCACCGAATTCTGAACATTTAACACTTACAACATTTAAAGTTCCTCGTAGTTTATTAATTGCTAAAGCATTTACAACATCTTCAGCAATATCACTAGCAATAATTAATAAAGGTGAGCTTGATTCTACACTAGCTTCTAGTAATGGTAAGATTTCTTTAACAGTATTAATTTTATTAAGTGATACTAAGATTTTTGGGTTAGCTAATTCACTTAACATCTTTTCAGAATCAGTTACCATATAAGGCGATGAATAACCACCTTTGAATTCTAATCCGTCAGTAGTATCTAAAGTAGTATCAAATGATTTAGCATCATCAATTGAAATCACACCGCTTGGACCTACGATATCCATAGCTTTAGCAATTAATTCACCAATGAATTTAGACCCAGATGATATCGCACCTACTTGAGTAATTTCATCGATCGATTTAATTGGTTTTGAAATACTAGATAAGTATTCACATACTAATTTAGATGCGTTTTCAATCCCTTTTCTTAAATTAACAGGGTTAGTTCCATTATTAATCGCTTCGATTGCTTTATTAACAATTTCATGGGTTAATATCGTTGCTGTAGTAGTTCCATCACCAGCGATATCATTAGTAGAAATTGCTGCTTCAGCAATTAGTTTAGCACCCATGTTTTCTACTGGATCTTTTAGTTCAATTTCTTTAGCAATCGTTACACCATCATTAGTTATTAATGGTGCGCCGTATTTTTTTTCAATTAAAGCGTTGCGGCCTTTAGGACCTGCTGTAATCTTAACTGCTTTAGCTAGTTTATTAATTCCATTTAATAATTTTGTTCTAGCTTGTTGTTGAAAACTTAAATCTTTTGCCATTATTTAATTACTCCAATAATTTCTTCGTAACTTAACATTTTGTAAGTTTTATCATCTAAATGAATTTCTGTACCAGAATATTCTTTAAAATAAACAAGATCATTTATCTTAATTTGATAATCAATCTTTTGTTGTTTAGCATAAATTACTCCATCACCTAAAGCAACAACTTTACCTTGAGTTGATGTTGCTTTATCTTGATTTTGGATTGAAGTGATAATTCCTGATTTAGAAGTTTTTTCTTCTACTAAAACTTCTACTAAAACGTTATCGTGTAATGGTTTAATATTCATAATTTTTATTAAAACAAATTTGATTTATTTTTTGTGGTAAATTATTTCATCAAAACAAAGTTGTTTTTGTTGTCTGGTTTGATTTCAAATAATTCTGAGTAGTGTAAGATTGCTTTTTTAGCTGTTAATTGGTAGTTTTCTAAAGCTTCATCTAAATCGTCAACTTTATATGTGAAAACACCATAATCAATACCATGACCAGTGTAAATTGTTTTATCATCAGTGATCACAATTACACTAGCTGCTAGTTTTGCGTTAGCAAGTGCAAAAATTTCATCTCTGTTGTTTGTGAAATGAACTAGGAAGTGAGTTGAGAATTCATCATTTTCAATTTCACGGTTAGGACAGATTTTTTTAGCAATTTCAGTGATTTTTTCACCAAAAGTTGTTTTAGCTACTTCAGTCATTGGGAAGTAATGTGTTATTGCGCGTTTGTAATCAAACAATAATTCAGATTGTTTGTTGATTTTCTTCATTGTTTCAACTGCTACAATCGGATACATCCCATTAGCAGTTTCACCAGATAACATTGTAGAGTCACAACCACGTTCAACCGCAAAGAAAACATCAGTAACTTCAGCGCGTGTTGGTTGAATGTTTTTCTCAAGCGAATCTAACATTTGAGTAGCCACGATTACACGCTTGTTAGCTAATCTACATGCTTTAATAATATACTTTTCTCAGTAAGGTACTTCGTAATAAGGGATTTCTAGACCTAAATCACCTCTAGCAACCATAACACCATCACTGGCTTGGATAATTTCATCTAAATTTTCAATTGCATGACGAGTTTCAACTTTAGAAATCACTTGTACGTGTTCCATATTGTATTGTTTTAAAATCGCACGAATTTCTTTAACATCATCTGCTGTATTAACAAATGAAGCAGCAATATAATCAACTTTATTCTTAAGACCAAAGATAATATCATTGTAATCTTTTTGTGATAAGAACGGAATTGAATATTTAGCATTTGGTAAGTTAATACGTTTTTTAGTAACGATTTTGTGTTCGTTTTTAGCTATTGCTCTAACGTATGAATAATCATCAGCAATCTCAATTACTTGTAAAGTTAATTTACCATCATCAACTAAAACAATAGAACCTAATGATAAGTCCTTAGCCATATTGTATTTTTTAGATGAATCTGATACTGAGAATTCATTAGCATTACCAATAATTTCGCGATCAGTAAAGATTTTTACAATCTGATCTTTTTTAATAATGTTGTTAGTATCAGCAATTTGATTTAAACGAATTTCTGGTCCATTAGTATCTAACATAATTGAGATCGGTAAGTTTAATTCATTAGCTACGCTTCTAGCTAGAATGATTCTTACAGCTTGTTCTTCATGATTACCGTGAGAAAAATTCAAACGAACCGTACTAACACCATTAAGAAATAATTGTCTTAAGTTATCCTTAGCTTTTTGTACGATATCTTGTTTAGTTGGATCTTCTAGATCACTTAAACTAAATAATTTATAAGTAATTGAAGGACCGCAAGTCGCTACAATCTTAGTTCTTTTTAGAAAATTTAAATCGAATTTGTTATGTTTTTTATTCATTTTTAATTAAAACCACCATTAATTTTATTGCTTTGATCAATTAACTTAATTCTTGAAGGATTTTTCTTTTTTAAAGCTTGGTCAAAATTGTAAGCTTTAATTTCATCGCCACTCAATCCTAATACCAGATTATATTCTTGTTGGTTAATATGTTCAAATGCTTTAATCGCAAAACGCATTGCTAAAATTCGTTCCATTGGAGTTGGAATCTGACCACGTTGCCCGTATGTTAGATAGTTAACATTAGTTTTAATATTTAACTGATCATTAATTTGTTTAGCGATTTCTTTTAAGCTATCACGGTTATCTTCACCATAGATATGTTCACATACAATAATTGTCATTGTACGTTTTTTATCTTCTAGCATTCTTTTAGCTACTAAATCAACTATTTCTTGAGTTGTTTTGATGTTTTCAGGAGTGATCACTAGATCTGCTTTAGTAGCAAGTGCTGCATAAACAGATAAATCACCACATCTACGACCCATTACTTCAGATATTGAAACACGGTTGTGTGAAGTACTTGTTGAAATAATTTCTTGAATTGTTCTTGTAATATGCTCAAGCGCTGAGTAAAACCCAATTGTGTAATCTGATGAACTTACATCGTTATCGATCGTTCCAGGCATTGCTATTACATTAACACCCATTTCAGATAACAACTTAGCTCCTTGATAAGAACCATCACCACCGATTACTACTAATGTATCGATCTTTTTTGCTTTTAGATTATTTAAAGCTTTTTTTCTGATTTCTAAATCTTTAAATTCAACTAATCTAGCTGAATAGATAAATGTTCCAGAATCAAAGAAATGATCAATAACTTCTTGTTGATTAGCTAAAACTATATTATCTTCAACCAAACCTTTGTATCCTTCATATACTAAGTATGGTTGGATATTATTTAAAATTGCTTGCTGAACTAATCCATAGATCGCAGCATTCATTCCAGGGGCATCGCCACCTGAAGTTAAAATCGCAATACGTTGCGTTTTAATCGACATATTAATACCTTTTTATCCTAATGATTATTATAATAAATTATTTATTATCAAACAATAAGCTCATTAATTCTTCTTTGGTTATCGTTCCTAAATATAACTTTAAATCAAATTGATCTAAAACATCACTAACACTTTGGTAATCAAATTTAACTCCTACTAAAGCTTTTTGAATTTCTTCAATTTGAGCTACACTTAAGAAGTCACCATTAAATTTAATATCAGTAATTTTTCCTTGGTCAGTATTTAGACTTAATTCTAATTCACCACCAGTGAATCTTTTCTTATTATTAAATTTATATTCATTAGATGAACCATAAATTCAATCCCAAGATTTAAAATGGTTTTGCGCTCTATCTTTAATTCATTCTTTAGCTTGATCATCAAGTTTGATTTCAGTTAAATTTGAATATTTCTTGAAATAGAATTTTGTTAATTCTTGAACAAATCATTCAACTGGTTGCTTTTTATCTAAATGATCAATGATGTTAGTAACTCTTTTTGCTACCGAATCAATACCTTTAGCTTGAATTTTTGATTTATCAACTTGCAGATATTTAGCTAACTTAGTCATATCTGTGTCGTATAAAAGCGTTCCGTGATGTAAGATCTTATCTTGATAAAGGTATTGTGCAGTTCCTGAGAATTTCATGCCTTCAATTTCAAGATCATTGCGACCTTTAAATGTTGCGTTAATATTTAAGCTATTTAAAAATTCGATAATTGGTCTAGCAAAAAACTCGTAGGCATTGGAACGCTTTTCATCTAAATAATCAATATATGAATAACAAACATTACCCATATCTTGGAACACAGTTCCACCGCCTGAAAAACGTCGGATTAAATTAACATTATCTTTACTAGTTTCATTAATGTTAATTTGCGCTGCTGTGTTTTGGTTTTTACCAATAAATACCGTATTAGCGTTTTGCCAGATATAAATAATTGGTAATTCTAGTTTTAAGTGTTTTAGAAGGTATTCTTCTGTAGCTGCGTTAATGTAGCAATCGTTAGATTCTGATAAGTAAAAATATGCCATAAGTGCTTGTGTGATAAAAAAGACCCTTAAAAGGGTCTTATATTATTAATTAATTTTTTAGTGCTTATTGTTGAAGTGTGTATAAATAGCTTGTTTAGCGCATTCTGAAATAACTTCAGCAATTGTTGGATGTGGGTGAATTGCTTGTTCTAATTCAAACACAGTAAGTTCATTTTCCATAGCAAGAGCAATTTCAGAAATCATATCACTTGCTGTAGATGCGATTAATACACATCCTAAAACTTCACCGTATTTCTTACCAAACATGAATTTGATAAATCCATCAGTAGAACCATCAGCAATCGCTTTACCATTAATCGCCATAGGCATTTTAGCAACAACGTACTCAATACCCTTTTCTTTAAGTTGTTGTTCAGTATAACCAATAGTCGAAACTTCTGGGTAAGTATAGATACAACCAGGAGTCATTAAAGGTTCAACTGATTTAGGTTTTCTACCTAAGATGATATCAACAGCGTAAGTTGCGTGGTGATAAGCGTAGTGGGCTAATAACACTTGACCAGCAGCGTCACCGATAACATAGATTGAATCACAAGAAGTTTGTAATTTATCATTTAACTTAATTCGGCCACGTTCATCTCTAGCAACATTAAATGAACCGAACACTTGATCATTAACAACGCGACCAACTGATTCTAAGATATATTGAGCTGGTAGTTGGTAAGCAGTTCCCTTATCTTCGTAAATAATTGAACCTGTTTGGTAACCTAAAATCTTAGCATTATAAACAACATTAACACCTAATGACTTCATCTTTTTAGCCATGAAATCACTAGCATCCTTATCAAGAGTTTCGCATAAACGATCAACAGCTTGAAGAATAGTTACATTGGTTCCTAATGAAGCGTATAAGCTTGCAAATTCGATACCAATTACACCACCACCTATTACAACTAGTGATTGTGGCACTTGAGGTAATTCTAATGCTCTTGTAGAATCGATAATCACACCTTCAGCACGACCTTGATCAAATCCAGGAAGAGATAATTTTCTTGGAGAAGAACCAGTAGCAACAATAATGTTTTTAGCTGTAATGTACTGATTATTTACGCTAACAGTATGACCATCAATAATCACAGCTTCACCAACGATAGTTTCAGCTTTAGCTGTTTTTAAGATAGTTTTAACACCATTTACTAACTTATTAACTACTGCGTTTTTTCTATTTAAAACATTTTGTCAATTGATAGTTGGATTCGGATTAGCTAAATCTAGACCATATTCAGAAGATTTGCTAATGTAGTGTTTAACTTTAGCAGTTTGTAATAAAGCTTTAGTTGGAATACAACCAACATTTAAACAAACACCACCATAAGTTCCTCGTTCAATTACAAGGGTCTTAAGACCGTTTTTAGCAGCGTGTTCACCTGCTACATATCCACCAGGACCAGCCCCGATGACAATGACATCATAGTTATACATACTATTTAAATTTATTAGAAAGATCTCTTATTTTATTAGATTAATAAACCATCAAGGTTTTCGATAATTTCTCTTAATGTTTTAGCGAAACGACCGATGTCAGCCCCATCAATTCATCTGTGGTCAGCTGCGATTGTAATAGGCATAATTTGCTTAACTAGAATTTGGTTATCAGGAGTTCTTGATAATCTTTCTTCAACTGTACCAGTAGCAATGATTGCAACTTCAGGGAATTTAATGATTGGAGTACCGAATAAAGCGCCGATAGAACCAAAGTTAGTTACACTAATAGTCCCTTCAGATAAATCAGCTAAACCTAATTTCTTAGAACGAGCTTTCTCAGCTAACGTAGTTACTTCTTTAGCGATCTCAATAATTGATTTATCTTGAGCGGCTTTAATGTTTGGAACCATTAAACCATCAGCAGTATCAACAGCAATACCTAAGTTAACATTTTTCTTTAAAACTAATCTGTTGTTAGTTTTGTCGTATTGAGAATTAAAGATAGGGTAACTAGCGATAGTTTTAGTAATTGCTTTTAGTAAGAATGGTAAGAATGATAACTTAACTTGGTGGTTAGCTAAAACTGCATCTTTAACTTGTTTTCTGTAAGCAACTAATTTAGTTACATCAAAGTTGAAAGTTAAAACAGTTGTAGGAATTTCATCATTAGCAGTAGTCATTGCCTTAGCAATAGCTTTTCTAACTGATGTAATTTCTTGATAAGTTTCATTAGCGTTAGCACTTGCAGGAGCAGATGAACCAGCAGAAGCAAATACATCACTAGAAAATACCTTAGCACCGTTAGCAGGAGTTACATTAGCTAAATTTACATTTAAATCACTAGCAACAGCTTGAGCTAAAGGAGTAGCTGCAAAACTTGGAGTAGCAGGGGCAGGAGTAGGAGTTGAGAAAGCAGGAGTTGATGAACTTGAACCACCTTGATCACCAAATAATCCGAATAAAGTATTAGATACTTTAACTTCACCTACTACAGAAGCGCCACCACCGCCTGATTCACCAGAATCAGCAGCAGGAGCAGGAGCAGCAGCTGGAGTGCTTGGGAATGAGAAAGCAGGAGCAGCAGCAGGAGCTGGAGCAGCTGAAGGGAATCCAAATGCTGGAGCAGCTGGAGCTGGAGCAGCGTGACTAGCAGCAGGAGCAGCAGCTGGAGCTGAACCATCACCATTAAGAATTAACATTACTTCACCAACGTGAACAGTTTGTCCAACAGAAGCAAGAATTGAAGTAACAACTCCACCTTGAGGAGCTGGTAAGTCAGTTGTAACTTTATCAGTTTCAACTGAGAACATAGGATCACCTTCTTTAATTGTGTCACCTACTTTAACGTAGATTTGAGCCACAACACCTTCGTGAAGTCCTTCACCAACGTCTGTAAATTTGTATTCAAACATGTTTTATTTTATCTTTCTATAAATTATGAAAATATTGGTAATTATAAATTAATTAAATTTTAAAAAGTTATTTACGTTAATAAATATCGCTTTTATTAACTAAATAATTAATAAAAACGATAGATATTATTTAAAAAACTAAGCTAGTAATTCGTTAATAGCATCAATTGTTCTTTGTTTAAGGTCGAATTGGATAGCTTCACCTTTTGCTAAAGGAACAGTAATGTCAAAACCAGTTACACGAGCTGGAGCTTTCTTTAAGCTGTGGAATAATTTTTCAGTTACTTTAGTAATAATTTCAGAGCTTAAGCTGAATGATTTAACAGCTTCATGAACAACTAGTAATCTACCAGTTTTTTGAACTGAACCTAAAACAGTGTTTCAGTCTAATGGAGAAATTGTTCTTAAGTCAATTAATTCGATAAGACCAGCAGGGTATTGTTTAACGATTTCTAAAGTATCAATAACATTAGCACCGTAAGTAACGATAGTTAATTGGTTACCTTGAGTTAAAACATTAGCTTTACCAATTTCAACAATGTATTCACCAGCTGGAATTTCTTGTTTGAATGAACGGTAAATTTTCTTAGGTTCAAAGAATACAACTGGGTCTGGATCGTTAATAGCAGCTAACATTAAACCTTTAGTGTCATAAGGGTTACAAGGCATAACAACTTTAACACCAGGAATGTGAGCGTAAATTGCTTCTAATGATTCAGAGTGGTGTTCTAAAGCTTTAATACCACCACCCATAGGCATTCTTACTACTAAAGGAGCATTCATTTTACCTCTAGTTCTGTGTCTAATTCTTGCAGCGTGACAGAATAGTTGTTGCATAATTAGATAACTGAATCCAGAGAATTGAATTTCAACTACTGGTTTTAATCCAGCGTATGAAGCACCGATAGCACTACCCATGATTGCGTTTTCAGCAATTGGAGAGTCTCATACTCTTTCAGCACCATGTTTTTGTTGTAATCCTTTAGTAGCTCTAAATACACCACCTTCAAAACCAGCGTCTTCACCGTATAGAACTACGCTTTTATCTTTTGTTAAGGCAATATCTAAAGCGTTATTTAAGGCTTCAATATTGTTTACGATAATTTTATCACTCATTATTTAAGTTCTCCTGTGCAAGAATTATTTGTTTTCAAAGTATTTTTTAGCAATTGCTTTTTGTTCTAGAAGATCTTCTGGCAATGTAGCAAAAGTGTGATCAAAAACGTCATCAACTGTAGTTTTGATGTGTTGAAGCATAATGTTGTATTCTTCTTCAATCTTAGCTTCAATTTGTTGGAACATAGTTTGTTCTTTACTTTCGTCTCATAGACCTTTAGCTATTAAGAACTTCTTGATTCTTGCGATTGGATCTGATTTTTTAGCTTCTTCTTCTTCTTCTTTAGTTCTGTATACTGAAGGGTCATCTGAAGTTGTGTGAGGTCCTTGGCGGTAAGTAACAAATTCAACAAGAATTGGACCCATACCGCTTCTAGCGTATTCAACAGCTTCTAACATAGCGTCATAAGATGCTAATAAGTCGTTACCATCTACTCTTACTCTTGGCATATTAACAGCGATTGCTTTAGTTGAAATATCACTAGCAGCACTTTCTAAGTGAGTTCTTGTAGAGATAGCGTATTGGTTGTTGTTAACACAGAAAACTGTTTGTCATTTGTGAATTGAAGCCATGTTCATTGCTTCGTAGAATTCACCTTCAGCAGTACCACCATCACCGATGAAAGTAACAGCAGCAGCTCTTTCTTTGTTGTATTTTAAAGCGTAACCAATACCAGCAGCTTGAGAATATTGAGCACCGATTGTAATATTAACTGGAATTACTCTCACACCTTCATCAAAGATGTTACCTTTTTCATTACCGTTTCAGTAAAGCATTAATTGGTAAGGTCTAACACCTCTGTGAAGCATTAATCCACCTGATCTAAACGCTGGTACTAATCAGTCTTTTTTAGTCATAGCTAGAGAAGTAGCGATTTGTAAAGCTTCTTCACCTAGGTTAGGAGCTAATGTAAGCATCTTACCTGAACGTTGTCAGATTAACATTTTCTTATCAAGTTCTCTTGATAAGTTCATGTAGTAGTAAGCTTCGATAATTCTTTCATCTGATAACTTTTGAACATAGCTAGGATCGATCACACGACCTTCGTTGTCGATTACTCTATGTAATAGTTCAGGAATTTTATTTTTAACAATGATTGCCATATCTTTATTGTTTTGTCCTTATAGTTTAATTTTACTTTATTATTATTTTCTTTTTTAGATTATTTAATACTTTGCTTGAAATAATTTAATCCTAAAGCTTGAAGAATCGCGCTAATAATAAAGTTGAATGGTTTGTTGTAGTGAGGTAGGAAGAATACGTCAGCAAAAGCGATATCAACAAGAGTTAATTTTCTTTGGATTGCTAAAGCTAAGAAGTAAATAACTTCAGAGTGGTTGTTCTTAGTTGAACCTACTTGAGCACCTAGTAATCTTAAAGTTTTAGGATCAAATACTAATTTAATCTTAACTTTGTCATAAGTGTTCATTCATTCTGGACGGTCAGCATCTTCAAAGTATGAAGTAGCAACTTCGATACCACGAATTTTAGCAACTTCTTCAGAGATACCAGTTGATGCTAAGTGGTGATTAAATACGTGAATAGCGTTAGTACCAACAACGTTTTCTAACTTAATGTTGTCCATTCCATTAATATGAGAAGCCGCTACAACCCCAGTTTTAACAGCGTTAGTTGCTAAGTCGATGTTTTGGTATTCACCAGTTGCTGCGTTCATGATAGCTGCAGCACCACCAATTGCATAAACATCTTTAATAGAAGTTTGACAATATTGATCGATGATTAAAGCGCCGTTTTTAACTTTGTGAGCATCTGGTAGTAATGATGTGTTTGGTAAAAAACCGATACATTGAATAACCAAATCAGCTTCAACTTTAGTTTCAACACCATCTTTTTCTAAAGTAATACCTCTAATTACCTTTTTACCACCTTCAGTGTCAACTAAGTAGCCCATTACTTTTGTGCCACATCTAACATCAACACCTTCTTTTTTCATTGAAGTTGCTAAATCTTCACCGAATTCTTTATCAAAGTAATTCGCTGCAGGTCTTGGCAACATATCAACTAATAAAGTTTTCTTACCTCTTTGGTGAGCAGCTTCTACTAATTCAACACCAATATAACCAGCACCAATTACAACGATGTTATTAACATCAGGTTTTTTAAATTGATCGATGATTTCTAAAGCGTGTTGGTAAGTTTTACAAGTTACTAAACCTTCAATTCCACCACAGAATTTTTCGGTGAAATGAAGACCTGCATCAGCTGTAGTAATTGGTCAAGAACCAGTTGCTAGAATCAATTTATCATAGCTATCTTCAAAAGTTGTATCTTTAACTAAATCGCGAATAACAACAGTTTTTTTAGCATGATCAATTGATACAACTTCGTGTTTCATGTGAACTTTAGCTCCCATTGATTGAAGTTGTTCTGGATTAGAATAGAATAAATCAGTTGTATCTTTAACAACTCCACTAACCGCTAAAGCAATACCACATCCTAAGAAAGAGATGTTATCGTTACGGTCATAAGCAACTACTTCTAATTTTGGATTTTCAGCCAGCATTGTGCGAATCGCAGAAGTACCAGCATGGTTAATTCCTACTACAATAACTTTCATTTATATATTTATCCTTATGAAATTTCTATATTTTTTAGTATAGATACTATTAATATAATTTTTTATTATTTTTTTTATTATTTTTTCGGTAGACAGGTAGCTATTTTGAAAAGTTCAAAACTGATATTTTATTACAGTTATACTTGACAAATAGAATATTTTTATTTAGATAGACGAACAACATCGCGCATAATCATGATTTCTTCGTTCGTTCTAACTTGGTATACATCTACTTGGCTATTAGAATCTGAGATTTTTCTGTAATCTGAGTATTTGTTTTCAAAAGCATTTGAATCTAACGAAACTTTTAGCAAGTTAACTCTAGACATTACTTTTTGAACGATAGTAGCAGAGTTTTCACCAACACCAGCAGTGAATACAATACCATCAATTGGTTCATTTATTTGGTTAGCGTATTTAACAATATAATCAGCTACTCTTTGCGTATATAAATCGATTGCTACTTGAGTTTTAGGTAAGTTAGCTTCAACATCTCTCATATCAGCATAACCAGATAAACCTAATAAACCTGATTTTTTATTTAAATCATTAGTAATTTCATCTAGTGTTCGGTTTGTTTGTTTAGCAATATATTGAATAACTGAAGGATCGATATCACCACTTCTAGTACCCATTACTAAACCTTCAAGCGGAGTGAATCCCATTGTTGTATTAATCGATTGTGATCCTTTAATAGCAGCAACTGAAGCACCATTACCAAGATGACATACAATTAGGTTTACTGATTTCTTATTAAGAATTTCTTCGAATCGTTTAGTAATGTAACGATAACTAGTTCCATGGTAACCATATCTTCTTACTAAGTGTTTATCTTTTCATTCACCTGGTATAGCGTATGCTCAAGAAACTTCTGGCATTGTTGTGTGGAATGTAGTATCAAATACTGCTACATTTTTAGCAGATGGTATTAGTTTTTGTACTACATCAATAACATCAGCTTCTGGTTTGTTGTGAAGCGGAGCTAGTTTAGCTAAGTCATAGATTTGTTCTAAAACTTCTGGTGTTACTAATGTTGAATCTTTTCAATAAGCGCCTTGTACAACACGATGACCAACACCCACTATTTCATTTAGATCATTAATTACTTTGTGTTTTTTTAATGATTCTAATAAGTGACTTAAAGCCTCTTTATGATTAGGGAAAGCAGCCGTGCTTTCTTCTTTAGTTCCGTCGCTGAATTCATATTTGTATGCGCCATCAATAAAGATTCTTTCACATAGACCTTTAGCTAACACTTTTTCAGAAGCATCGTAAAGTTGAAATTTTATTGAACTTGACCCAGCGTTAATTACTAAGATTTTATTCATTGTTATATTCGTCCTTTTGAAAATGATTTAAATAATGATAAATTATAGATTTTTCTAAAATTAATCTTTCAATTAATTATTGATATACAATAATTTTTTTAACCAATTTTTACATCTTCATCAACATAAGAGTAGTTCGACTTGGTGACATTACTCTTAACTCAAGCAAGAATTGATGTTGTTACGCCCAATTGTCCAATAATCATTAGTGCGATTAATAATACCAATGGAACTAATGTGATTGATGTTAAATATGAAGTGATACCAACTGATAATCCTACCGTTCCATATCCTGAAGAATATTCGAATAAAACATCCATAATACTAAAACGAACATCAGGTTTTACTAAGATAAATGTAATGTGTGTACCAAGGATAGCAATCGTAATAAATGCCGTACTTAAAATAGTTATCAAATAAGCATTATTAACTGTTTCAGATGGTATTGATCGTTTGAATAATCTCACTTGTTTATATCCCTTAAATTTCTGGAAAATAGCTACAATAACTAAAGCAAATGTTGTGGTTCTAATACCCCCAGCAGTAGATGAAGGTGCAGCACCAATAAACATCAAGATACTTAAAAGCAACTTACTTGCATCAGTTAAGTTATACATGCTAATCGTAGCAAAACCTGCAGACCTAGTTGAAAAAATCATAAATCACAGGTTTAAAAGATAATTTAATTGAGGATTTTTACCATATATCGTATGGTATAAATCGTTTTCAGTATTTATATTAAGTGAAGATTCAAATGTTAGATTACCTTTTAATGATTCCTCAAAGAATTGTGAAGTAACTCTAAATGACCCATTTTTAGCTAATAATTCAACTGGAGCTACTATTATAATTGGTAACGTTAATAATATTGCTGAAGTTATCAATGATAGTTTAGTAAAGATACTAAACTTATACTTAATGGTATTTTTATATAGTCTTTTATATCTAATTTTTTCATAAATATCAAAGATTGTTGGATAACCTATCCCTCCTATAAAGAATTGTGTAGCTGTAATGAATAATAAAAGGATATGATAATCGTTCTTAAAACTTGATAAAGAGAATGGTCCAAAAATATCAAAACCTGCGTTATTTATCGAAGAAACTGAATGAAATATTCCTGCTCAAATAGCAGCACCTGGGTTGTGATAAGTAAAGAATTTTTGAAAATTATTATCTACTGTTATTTGTGACGCTTTAAAGTTAATTAAAGTGCTATCAACATTAGTAATTTGCAAGTTTAAAATATTCTGTTGTTCATATGCTGGAACGAAATAAAAATACAATGCATAGAAGATCGAATATAGAATTTGAAAAATCATTACTGCTATTACTGAAACGATAATCGTTTTTGAAGTAGTCGATATTTTTTCACCACCTCTTTCTGATTGCAATAATAATGTTTTTTCTAATGTTGAATGATCTTTAAAAATTTTTGCAAATACTTTTCAAATTAGATATCAAAAGACAACGAAACCTACACCACCCACTTCAATAAGTATCGCTAGGATTACTTGTCCAAAAATAGTAAAAGTCTCTCTAACAACTAAAGTAGATAAACCAGTATCACTAAAAGCAGAAGTGGCTATAAAAAACGCGTCAATAAAAGAATACTTTTCTTTTTCAATTAATGCTTCTGCATTTAATCCTTGATAAGTTAAACTAGTTACTTTTTCATAGGTATCACTATATTTTAAAGATATTGGAATATACAACAAAATAGATCCAATTAAAATAAAGTAAATATAGAAATGAGCGATCTTTTGACTGATCGTTTCACCGATAAAAATAATCTTTAATAGCTTATAAATTTTTTGTTTTCTATTAAGCAAAAGATTATTGTTTTTGCCGCGTTTTTTTAACATTTTGATTAATTTATATTAGCTTCAGTTGGTTGGGTTTCATTTCTTACGATCTCTATCAGTTTAACTTTTGTATCTTCATCATATTTTAAGTATTTTACAGTCATAAAATCATCGTAGTATATATCATTTTCAAACCTTGCGTTATGCTCTTTATTGTTATTGATATAATCCAATAATTTTATATTCTTCTTAACATTAATACTAGGGTTAATGTATTTATGTAAGAAAGCTTGTGCATTGATCGATGAATCAACCATTCAAGTGTAAGCATTAATTTCTTGAATATTACCAACCTCGTCTTGTTCATCATAAATCTGACCAACAAGTTGTTCTAGAAGATCTTCCATAGTAATGATTCCGATTGATTCGTAATCATTAAAATTATTAACAACAATAGCTATTTGAACTCTATTACGTTTCATTAAACGTAAAACTTTATCAAGTTTGTAATCAACTAAAACATATAGCGGATCAGTTAGGTATTCAAGTCAATTATCTTCATCTTTGTTTTCTACAATACTTAGATAATCTTTTAAATGCAATACACCTATTGTTTTATTTTCATCATTAACAATAGGTATTCTTGAAACATTATCAGTTAAGAAGTGTTTTTTTATTAATGAAATTGAGCTGTGCTGGTTAGCATATGTAACTTCTTTTCAATCAACAAAAACTTGATTAATTGATATTTCGTCAAAGTTTATCGCGTTTTTTACCAACAAAGCCTCATCATCTTCTAAAACACCTTCTTTCTTAATTTCATCAATAAAGAAAGAAACTTCTTTTTCGCTCGTTTGAGTATTCGAATATTTTCTAAAAATCTTAGATATTATATAAGTTATCGGAAAAACTAAATAATAAAAGAAGATCATTAAAAAACTAAATAATAAGACTGTTTTTATTGGTCTAAATTTAGCAATCGATTTCGGAACTATTTCACCAATAAATAAAGTTACTAAAGTAGTAACAAAGACAGCAATAGACGAACCAACAGCTTGGTTACTAATGATCTTATTGAATAATAATGTAGAAAGCGTAGAAATGATAATATTCGCTAAATTATTACAAATCAAAATTGTTGAGAGTGTTAAGGTAAAATTCTTAATTAACTTATTAACAATTCTTGTTTTTAATTTTCCTTGAATATTATGTTCTTTTATATATCCGTTCCATTTAAAGCCAGTCAAACTTGTAAATGCTGTTTCAGAGGCCGAAAACACAACAGAAATCAATAAAAAAATAAATATTAGCACTCCATAAAGCACATATATGCCTACGGCACTAGTATCCGTGACGGATGGACTATCAGATGTCATATAATTTAATTATTAAATTATAGATAATTATATTATATTTATTCATTAGATTCTAGCTATAGAATTTTAAACTGTTTTAATAGTTAGAATTTGTGTCATTAATAAAAATTAATAATTTTTATAATATTAACTAACTTAAAATAAAAAAAGGGGTGCTTGATTTGTTAATTGGAATAAGCGGCATGGTTGCTAGCGGAAAAAGTGTTCTATCTAAAAGAATTCATGATCACTATAAAACTTCTATGTTTTTAAAAGAATTTAAAGAAAATGATATTGTTTTTAATAAGTTCTTGGAATGGTTATATGAAAAACAACCTAATACCGAAATAAGTTTTCAGGCTTATATATGCGAAAACCATTCTACAAAAATGGAAGAGATATGAGAAGAATATAAGAAGGCGAATAAGAATCCTAAAACAGATCATATTATTATTGATCGTTTTTGCGTAGAGCATAATATTTTTGCTACATTGATTTTATCTAAAAAAGGAGAAAAATTCCTTAAGGCATATCAAGCAATGTTTGATAGCATGATTGATGAAAATGAAATTCCTGATTTGGCTATTTTTTTGGATGTAGATTTTGATAATTTCAAAAAAAGATTATTTTTAAGAAATCGAGAAGTTGAAGTGGAAAACTTTGATAAAAATTTAGATTATTGAAAAGAATTACATAAAATTTACCGTAAAAACTTCGAATTTTTATGTGAAAAGTATAAAGTTAAAACATATTTTATTAATACAAATAATATGACTGAAGAAGAAGTTTTTCATAAAGCTGTAGAAATTATAGATAATCATAAGAAATAATTATGTTGATCGCAATAAGTGGAATGGTTGCTAGTGGAAAATCTAGTCTTTCTAAACGTTTGTTTTCTTACTTTAGTAATTCAAAAATTTTACTTGAGTATGAAGAAAACGATAAAGTATTTAGTCAATTCTTAGAATGACTATATAACAAAAATGGTTCAATTGATTTCGCTTTTCAATCTTACATAGTACAAAACTATTCAAGAAACCTTAAACAAGCATTGAATGAAAAACATGATTACATCTTTGCTGACCGATTTAATCAAGAACACTTTATTTTTGCTAAAAACAAACTCACATTAAAACCTAAAAAATATCTAAGAGCATATGAAGCGCTATTTGATGTTTTAATATCAGAAGATAAACTTCCTGATTTGGTTATTTATTTAGACTTCAATTTCGAAGAATTTAAGAAAAGAATTTTTAAAAGAAATCGATTAGTTGAAACAACTACTTTTGAGAATAATTTAGATTATTGAAAACATCTTCATCAGATATACAAACAAGAATTTATAAACCAACAAAAGAAATTTAATTTTAATGTCGTTTATTTAGATACAAACAATAAAAATGAAGAAGAAGTTTTTAATGAAGCAATAAATATAATTAAGCGATATAAACAAAATAAAAACGAGAATTAATCTCGTTTTTTATTATTTTTACCGCGTATTTTTAATATTTTTAAGAAACAGTTTTTTTGTAATTGGAGATAGTTAATTCATTAGTTTGACTATCTACACTACAGATATATGAGTTGTTTTTCTCAAGTTTATTTTCAAGTATTTTTTTAGCCAAAAAATTCTCTACTTCTTTTTGAATATAACGTTTTAACGGTCTAGCTCCAAGAGTAGTGTTAGCTCCGTTTTTAGCAACTCTTTCAATTACTTTTTTATCGAATGTAACAGTTATTTGTTGTTCCTTAATTCTTATTGTTAATTCATTTAATAATTTTTCAGATATAGCAAATAAGTCTTTGTCATTTAAAGCTCTGAAAGTGACTAATTCATCAATTCTATTAAGCAATTCAGGACGCATCACTTTCTTTAAATCTTCAATAGTCTTACTTGGATTATTAGCTAATATATGTTCAGCACCGATATTAGAAGTCATAATTATTATTGTGTTTTTGAAATTAACTAATCTATTGTGATTATCAGTTAATTGACCATCATCTAATATTTGCAGCAATATATTAAGAACATCTGGATGCGCTTTTTCTATTTCATCAAATAAAACAACAGCATATGGCTTAGTTCTTATAGCATCAGATAACACACCTGGTTGATCATATCCAACATATCCAGGAGGTGAACCAATTAGCTTATCTACAGAATGTCGTTCCATAAATTCTGACATATCAATTCTTATCATTGCTTTTTCATTATCGAATAAACAATAAGCAAGTTTTTTAGCTACTTCAGTTTTACCAACACCTGTAGGTCCTAGGAATAAGAATGAACCAATCGGACGATTAGGATCGTTTATTTGTGCTCTACCTCTAAGCACCGCATCTGATACAGTTTGAATTGCATGATCTTGTCCTTTTACATATTTAGATAGGTCATTTTTAAGGTTTAATAATTTTTGTTGTTCAGATGCAACTAATTTAGTTAATGGTATTTTTGTAGCTTGAGAAATTACTTCTGCAATTTCAACTCTTGAAATAGAAGTTTTTATCAAATTCTCGGTAAAATTAGCCAATTCTTTGCTCTTAGCTTCAATTTCTGCTTGTCTTTTTGGAATCTCTAAATATAGTAATCTTGAAGCTTGAGTAAAGTCTCCTGAAATTTGATATTTTTCAACTTCAGCATTAATGTTAGCTAATTCTTCTTTTAATTTATTAATACGTTCATAAATTGTTTTTTGTTTATTTCATTTCTCAGTTAATTCATTCTTTTTGTCCGTTAGTACTTTAATTTCATTTTTTAATTGTTCTATTCTTCCTAACTTAGCATTGTTAACATTCTCTTTTTTTTCTTGTTCTAAAGCAGCAAGTTCTGTGCTTGAATAAATAATTTTTTGTTTAATGCTATCTAATTCTGGTGGCAATGAATGAATTAATGTCTTTATTTTAGCTGCAGCTTCATCAATTAAGTCGATAGCTTTATCTGGTAAGTAACGATCAGAAATGTATCTAGAAGACATTTCAACAGCAGCAACTAATGCATCGTCATAAATTCTTACTTTATGAAAGGCTTCTCATCTTTCTTTAAGGCCTCTCATAATTGTTAATGCTTCTTGTTTAGAAGGTTCATTAACTAAAATCTTTTGCATTCTACGTTCAAGAGCGCCGTCGTTTTCAATATATTTTCGATATTCATCAATTGTTGTTGCTCCAATAACCTTGATTTCACCTCTAGCCATCATAGGTTTCAAAATATTTGCAGCATCCATTGCTGAGTTAGATGAATTTTTACCCATTCCTACTAATTGGTGAATTTCATCGATAAATAAAACAATTTTTCCGTCCGAATCTTTTACTTCTTTTAAAATTTTAGTTAATCGTTCTTCAAATGATCCTTGGTATTTAGTTCCTGCTATTAAAGATGATAGGGATAATTCAATAACTTCGACATCTTTTAGATTTTCTGGAACATCTCCATTAACTATCTTTCTAGCAAACCCTTCTACAATAGCTGTTTTACCGACACCTGGTTCCCCGATTAAAACTGGATTGTTTTTATTTTTTCTACTTAATATTTCTATTAGTCTTCTGATTTCTTCTTCTCTACCTATTGTAGGATCAATTGCGTTTCTCGCAATTTCATCATTAAGGTTTCTAGAAAACTTCTTTAAAACATTTTTTTCTTCATCTGGTGTAAAGCTTGCGAACATATTTTTTACCTCGTGATCTTGCTATGAGTTAATTATAACAAAAATTAGCACTCGTTGGTAAAGAGTGCTAATTTTTGTTGATAGAAACTTTTAATAAGACTTTTAGTCTTATTTTTATACCTTAAGTTTGCCGTGGAACTTGCTTATAGCGTCTTTTGCTGCTCGTATTTCGGCTCGGTGAGTATTAATATCAACTCCTTGCCCGTACATAATCCCGCCAGCATAAAGATTTACATAATAAAGATTGCTTTCTGGATCAAATCTTTTTTCGTAATGAATCTTCATATTTAAACCAGTAGAATGAATAATTTCTTGAAAGATTGATTTGTAATCAATAGTTTCAACTAATTCACCTTTTGAATAATAACCAATAATTGTATCGTTTAGAATTCTTTTAACAAAATATTCACCTTGATCTAAGAAAGCAGCACCAATAAATGATTCAAAAATATCTTCTAATATTTTAGGTGATAAAGGAGTTGTTTTTAATCCGTAACCTACTTTAATATAATCAATAAGTTCAAGTTGTGTAGCAGCTTTAATTAATGTTTTTGATTGGATGATTTTTATTCTATCCTTAGTCATTTCACCTTCGTTTGATTCTGAAAGGTTATATAAATATTCAGCTACTACTTTATTAATAATTGCATCACCTAAGAATTCTAATCTTTGATAGTTATAGTTCAACTTCATTTCATTAGAATATGAATTATGCGTTAATGCTTGTTCGTAAATATCTTTATCATTAGTAATAATACCGCATTTCTTAAGTAATAATTCGATATCTTTAGGCTCTTCTTTTACATAAAATAAAGTATCTTGATCATCAATACCTTTATTAAAATCAGTGAAATCATCCTGTTTTAAATTGTCATAAATAATCGGATAATTATCTTTAATGTAATTAGTTATTTTATCGATTTCTTGTTCGGTTATACTTTGTTGATTACCAAAAAAATTATCATCAACTTTATTAACTATATCCGAACTAGCGCCATTAATAAAGTTACGATCTCGCTTGTTATAAATTTTACGATTTGAGTTTTGAAAAGATCTTTTTCTTTTATTAAAGAATGGTTTTTTCTTATAGTTTTTTTCTATTTCTTGATTAGTGTTATTTTCTTCTAATACAAGCTGTTTTTGATCAGTGTTTTCTGATAATAATTCTTGTTTGTTAGAAAAGTCAAAAAGATTGTTTATGTCAAGTTTTCCAGAATTAGAATCAACTGGGTTTTTATCAAAATTTTGATCTTGTTTTTTTGATAAATTAGAACGGAAGTTTTTCTTGAATTTATGTCTTTTTGTTGATGGTTTTAAATTTTTTCAATTATTTTCTTGATTAATTGGATCATCGATCGCTAATTGTAATTCAACAGTTTTATCTTCAGCTAATTTATCTAAAATTTCTCTGTTGTTTTTAGTTTCAATAATCGTAACAACTTCGTTACTTCTAATTTTAATTGGTTTGATATTTTTTCTGTTACGGTTTTTAGTTTGTCTGTTTTTATTAGAGTTAAACGAATTAGGTTGGTTAGTTTTTTCAACATCATTAGAATCGTTTAATTTTATTTGTTTGATTATTGTTTTTGTCGGATTTAATTGTTCTGAATTATTGCTAAGTTTGATTTCATCATCAACAATATTAGAATTCTGTGCTTTAGGATTAGAACTAGTTAAACCGAATTGATTTTTATTAACTTCGTAACTTTTCTTAAGAATTAAACTCATGTTTAAACTAGGGTTAGAAGGTAATTCAATATTACTTGTGTTTAAACTTGGTTTTTCTTCTATATTTTTGTTGTTGAAGTGTTTAATATTAGTCTTAGAGTTTTTCTTGCTAGCAGAAAAATTATTGCGGTTTTTCTTTTGATTAGTCTTATTTTGTTTTGAATTCTTATTATGATTTTTATTTTTCTTAGAATTATCGATAGAACCTGGTCTAATTTTCTTAGCTTCGCGAGCTTTTTGTTCCCTCATTTTTAATTCATAATCAGGATCGTTAATTGCAATTGGTTTTTCTGTGTGTTTTTTACGCGTTACACCAAGTTGATGTAAATATCCACTAGATAATGATCTAGAACCATAATTTCTAGCTACTGGTTTATCTTCTTTTTGAACTACTGTTTTCTTATTAGAATTGTTTATTTTCTTTGAATTTCGATTGTTTTTTGTAGTATTTCTTTGTTTATTGTCCATAAATATGTCTTATATCTTAAATTAATGGGCAATTTACTAGTTAATTTAATTCAAAAAAGCAGAACAATCTTCAGTTATTTTTTCAATTAAATTATTTAGTAAACTTTCGTGAGCTAAACGAATTGTTGAATAAAATTGTTTAGCATCTGCTGATCCGTGCGTTTTTAAAACTAATTGTTTAAGCCCTAAAACAATTGCGCCAGCATTGTTTTTATAGTCAAATGTTTTAGTTATTTGATAAATAACATTTGCTGAGAATAATGCTCCCAGTGGGTTAATTTTATAATTTTTCTTTAAAATTTTGCCAACAGATTTTAATGCTCCTTCTAAAGATTTTAAAACAAGGTTACCAGAATAACCATCACTTACTAATAAATCACATTCACGATCAATCAAACCACGTGGTTCTATAAAACCTTTAAAATTGATTGTTTGATCGTTTTGCAACAAATCATAAGCTTTTTGATGGTATTCAAAACCTTTAAGTTTTTCTGTACCAATGTTCAAAACACCAACTTCTGGTTGGTATTTTAAAACATTAACAATAAAAGTATTAGCCATCTTAGCTAAATAATATAATTCTTCGCCGTTAAATTCTTTGTTCGCACCTACATCCAAAAAATAAAAACCTTTTTTATCAGTTGTCGGAACATACGACATAAAACCAACTTTAACTTTTTGATTGATCTTTTGAATCATATTATAAGTTAAAGCGACATAAGCAGATGATGAACCTGCTGAGATAATCGTATCAACTTCTTTGTTTTTTAATAGTTCAATTGTTAAAAACATTGAACTATCTTTTTTTTTGTAAGCAGCAAAAACCGAATCATCCATACTAATAGCATTAGTAGTATGAACGATACGATAATTTAAATATTTCTTACCTTTAACAAGAGGCTCAATATAATTTTTATCGCCAACCAAAACAAAAAAAAGATTTTTATGTTTTTTTGCGTATTTTAACACTGCCTTGATTGCTTCACTAATCGGGTTTTCAAAACCCATACAATCAACTGCGATACGGAACATTATTGAACTCCTATGTAATATTGATACAGTTTTTGCGAACCATTAATTGATTCACAATAAATCCCAAATTTTTCAGATATCAATTTAACCACGGTTCTAACTTCGTTACTTGATGTATTCTTACCATGGATAATCAGAATTAATTCAGGTTTTTTAACTTCTTGAACTAAATGACTGACAGTATCTAATAAACATTTATAAATATCACGATCACTTACAACGATCTTTTTCTTAATGATACCGATGTAATCATCTTTAGATACTTTAAGGTGTGGATATTTAATGTTTTTAGCCGATGTTGAAATACAAGCAGATCCTGTTGATTTGATCATCTTATTTAGTAGCTTAACATTATTTTTTAAAGTATCAGAACGCATATAACCACTAATCGCGCTTAGTGATTCAATGAAATTTTGACAAGCAATTAACTCACAGTTAATATATTTTTTAATTTGTGAAATTGCTTCTCTAGCTGCTAATAATAAATTAGTATCATCTACAACAATAATTACATTCTTAGACTTAACACGGTAGATATATTCAATGAAATCGCGAATGGTTGGATTGCCAGTTGCTGAAGTATCAATAAACTGATCAACATCGTAGTTTTGAACGATCATCTTACCTAAAACTCTTGAAGGAACTGTTGCGATGATTGCAGTTTCAGTTCTAAAGTTTTTAGCTTTAGATAGATCGATATTCATTAAGGCTTCAATATTCGCGGTTTTGTGATCATTATCAGCACCATCATCTTGTTTACGTTCAATTACCTGACGGTTCATGTTCTCAATTTTAATTTTTAAGAACTCACCATATACTTGAGCGTGACGTAAAACAACATCTGGAGTTAGTGTATGAGCGTGAAGTTTGATGATCTCTTCGTCTTTGTTATTAATTAAAACTAAAGATTCAACATCTTTTTCAATATCTTTTTTGAATTTCTTTTCATCAAACTTCTTCTTAGTTTGTTTATCTTCGGATTTTAATCCTAGTTTTAATAAAAACTCAGTACAGTAACCATGACCTTCTTCAACTAATTCTTGTTCAGCTTTAGTTGATAATGCCTTCTTATTAACAAACTGCTTATCGTTATTAACTTTAGAAAAGTCTTGAGTTAATTCAGCCAGCATCCCTTCTAAAAAAGATACTAAACCAAATCCACCAGAATCCACTACATTAGCAGTTTTTAATGCTGGTAACATCTTAGGAGTTTGTTCTAGTGCGTCTTTAGCATACTCAACAACTAACTCAAAAAGTTGTTCAACTGATTTAATCTTTTCTTCGTTTTTAATTAACTGTTCAGATGTTAATCTAATAACAGTTAAAATCGTCCCTTCAACAGGAGATTGAATAACGCTATAAGCAACTTCTTTAGCTTCTTTAAAACAATTAATTAATTGCTTAATATCAATCTCATCTGCTTCTGGCAATAATTTAGTAAACCCTTTGATGATTTGACTAAAAATCACCCCAGAATTACCGCAAGCATTCATAAATAAACCTGTAGCAAAGACCTTACCAAGCTTTTGCATGGTCACAAAATTACCATCAGCGATCGTATCAACACCACCCTTCATAGTAATTTTCATATTAGTTCCTGTGTCACCATCAGGAACTGGGAAAACATTTAAATTATTAATGTATTCATAACGTGTTGAAACAATATTATAACCCTCAATAAACATTGCTTGCAACTGTCTTGTGGTTAATGAATCAGATGCCATAAATAAATATCTATCCTTTGATTTCTTTAATAATTAGATTTATAAAATATGGATGATGTTCATCCCAACGAGAAAGTTCATAATAAATGGTACTTTGAGCCATTAAACAGACTTGCGAAGGTCTGATGTCCCCTTTGCAAACAACTAATATTGTGATTGTATCGTTATCAATGGTAATATCTTCATCGCTAAGTTCACCAGCAATTCCAGGTACTAATTTAATAACTTCTTTTAATAAACCCTTGATTAATGGGTCATTATATTTAGTTTTAGCTATTTCCATTATCTAACATTTTACCAAAATTAATTTTATTTAATGATTATCATAAACCTTTATCTTGCAATTCCAATAAAAACCAAGCATCGGATTTTGTGTAATACTCATTCTGATCTAAATATTTAAGAATGAAGTCATCATCATATTTAGCTAAATCAAATACGATCTTATAACTATGAAGTAATTGGTGCTTATAGTTGTTTTGATTATCTTTATACTCTGGCTTAGAATACTTATAATCACCTACCACTGGGTGATTTAAGTATGACATATGCGCTCTAATCTGATGGGTTCTACCCGTAATTAGTTCAACATCTAGCAAGGTATAATCTAGCTTTTTAAAATAATACAAAGTACTGTATTTGGTAATAATTGTCTTATTATGATCAGTCTTGTTATCTTGAATTTTTACCAAGGCTTTATCAGGATCTTTGTATAAATAAGCAGTGCAAGTAGCTTTTTTAGGTTTGATTTGCCCATGAACTAAACAATGATAATACTTCTTAAGGTCTCGACTCTTAATGATTTCATTAAGAGCTTGTTGCGCTTTCAGATTTTTAGCTGCAAGCATAATTCCTGAAGTGTATTGATCTAGACGGTTAGCAATACTAGCAACATAGGAATGGTTATTGAGATAATCATATTGATTAGTTTTAGCTAAATAATGCAAAACGCGGTTTTGCATATTATCAAAACTATCTTTTTCATTAGTTTGTTGAGAAGGTATGCCTAGCGGTTTTTCAAATATGATGATATTCTCATCTTCATATATTAGATCTAATTCAGGTTTAGCTTTAAAAAAGACTGGTAACCCTTTTTTAGAATCAGTTTTTTGAAAATCATAATAAGTAATCAGATCATTAACTCTTAAGATATAATCAAAATCAATTCTTTTATTATTGACCGTTATATCTTTTTTTCTAATCATCTTATAGATATTAGTTCTTGTGTAATCTTTAAGAACTTTGAATAAGAACTTATCGATCCTAATACAATCATCGATTGTCTTTATTTTGATTGTCTTTTTCATATCTTATTTAGTTCGTATAAGATTATCCCTGTTGATGTTGCTACATTTAAAGATTCTGTGTGTTGATCATTAATTGCGATCTTAATCGTAGTATTAGCTAAATCTAATAATCTTTTATTAATCCCATTTCCCTCGTTGCCAAATATAATAATATTTCCACTAGCACTATCAAATTGATCGACCTCAATAGCATTAGCTTTATTAGCAGTTGCCACAAATTTTAAACCTTTTTTATCAACGACATTAATAAAATTATCAAGATCATCAATAACACTAATTTGGTTACTAAAAACAGCTCCAGCTGAAGCTCTGATTAATTTAGGATTATAAAGATTTACAGAATGATTAATAAATATCTTATTAAGGTTAAAAGCAGCAGCATTTCGTAAGATTGTTCCTAAATTATTAGGATCTTGAATATTATCTAGAAAAAGGTAATTATATTTCTTGCTTAGTTCAAAACTTTGGTGATTTAATTGTTTGATTAAATAATAAAAATAACAGTCACCAGCTTGTGTGTTAAGTGTTTTTAATTCTTGATTTAATTCATCTGATAACTCAATTCATCTGATTGAATTATTTTTTAATCTGTTTTTTATATCATTGACAATCTTGCGATCAAATGATTTACTTACAAAAATGGTATGCGGGATTCAGTTATTATTCAAAGCAATTAAATTATTTTTAATCCCACCAACACAAAAATAATCACTAATATGTTTGTTAAAACCATTTTTGTAAGCCACTTTTAAATCTTTATAGATTGGATTAGCTTTAGAATTTATTTTATGAAAGTTGATCATTATCAAATGTTTTTAGATACTCATCTAAAACCTTTATTAATTTGTAAAAATCTTGTTTATTATCAAGACTAAAACCACTAGCAAACTTATGGCCACCACCATTAAACATTGCAGCAAAATGGTTGATAGGAATGTTGTGTGATCTAATTGAACCCTTTCATTTTTGGGATTGGTCATCAAAATAAATAGCTGTTCATATCTTAACGCCATCAATATTATTTAAGGCATGCACCATTGTCATTGGCGACTTAATTCCAAAACGTTTGTGAGCACCTTTTTTAATCGCAATATATGCTAAACCATTACTTGTAATCTTAGCGCGATTAACTACATAAGAATAGTATTTATGTTCTAGGATTGGTTTTAAATATACTGCATCATGCACTTCATTGCGATTGAAGCCTGTGGCTAGTACTTCTGCTGTCATCATAAATGTACTAGGTGTGGTCGCTAAATATAAAAATCTTCCAGTATCAGTAATAATGCCTGCGTAAATATACTTAGCAATTATTGAAGTTAATCTAAAGCCCATTCACTTAATAAATCAACCAATCATCTCAGCAGTTGATGAAAAGGTTGGATCGACTCATTCAATTGAACCAATCGTTTCTGTTTTAGGGTGGTGATCAATTCTAATAATCTCTTTAACTAATTTATGTTGTCCAGTAAGAATTCTTTCGGCATTTGCTGTATCAAAAATAATCCCTAATGATTTTTCTAAAAAATCGATATCAACAGGTTGTTTTTCAAAAGGAAACAAACTAGCTCCAAGTTCTGGATCTAGTTTATAAGTTCCCATTACATAAACCTGTTTTTCGGGATAAATATTATTAACTAATTCTTTGAACGCAAATGCTGAACCTAATGCATCAAAATCTGGTCGTTCATGAACAAAAAAAGTTAAATAATCAAACTCTTTAACTTTTGCCCAGATCTGATCATGCACTTCTAGTTGTTGTCTCATTGTTTATTTAAATCAAATTGGGTGATGTCGTTAGTTATTGAATTATCAATAACAACATCTAAAAAATCTAATGAAGCTTCGATTTTTTCAATAACATCAATCTTCGGATTGGTTATTGGTTTTTTTGGCGCATAAATTGAACATGCATCATCAAACGGAAGAATTGATATGTTGTATGTATTAATCTTCTTGGCGTGTTCAATTATTTGGTTTTTATCATAACACAATAAAGGGCGTAAAACCAATAAATCTTTAGTAGCGTCAGAAATTGTTTTCATGCTGTTTATTGTTTGTGAAGCTACTTGGCCAAGAGATTCTCCTGTAGCAATACAATCATAACCATACCGCTTAATTAACTTGTTGGCAATCTTATAAAAACATCTTCGCATTAAAGTAATACGGTAATTTTCGTATTTTGTATGCGAAAGTTCTTTTAGGACATTCGAAAAATTATGGATAAAGATTTTAGCTTCTTTAACTTGATTATAATTCGAAACGGTTTGAGCTAATAATACCGTTTTATCCAAAGCTTTTTTAGAAGTATGCGGAGGAGTGATAAATGTTAAATAATCAACATGCATGCCCCTTTTGTATAAAAGATCACTAGCAACCGGAGAATCAATACCGCCAGATAATAAAACTAAAACTCGACCTGATGACTTAACAGGTAACCCGCCAACAGCTTTATAACGATTAAGATACAAAACAAAGTTATCTTTAATTACATCAATATAAATTAAATTTGTAGGGTTATTCAAGTTAATCTCAATCTTACGATTTCTTAAACAATGACCAGCCAGAGCCTTTTTAAGACTCAAACTATCTAGTTCATAAGATTTATCTTTACGCTTGATTTCAAAAGCTAATTGATCACCATCTTGAACCATACTTAAAATTTTTGTTTTAAGTTCGTCAATTTCTCTTTCTAAATATTCAACCAAGCATACATAATTAATTCCAGGGATTTTTGTCAGAATATCAATTATTTCTTTTTGGTTATTCTGATCAAATCCACTTATTAACAAGTGGTCGTATTGAGATGTAATTTTTAATTCAAACTTACTGATTGCTTGAACGATGTTATCTTTTAATTGATTAATGAAATCGATTCGGTTGTTATTTTTTAATCATAACTCACCAAACTTAATCATTATTTTGTAATTATTTTTGACCATATAGTACAACTATATAATTTTATGCGATTTTAAAAATTCGATATCAGTTGATGTCATTTTTGGGCTAATTCCCGTAAGAATATGATTTTCATATCACTGCTTAGCTTGTTTAATGTACGGTTCAATGCTAGCTCTATTGACATTCATATCAACAATCTCAATTAAGCGTTTATCAATATTAATTGCTTCTGGTGTTTTGTAATCTTCGGGTCGTAAAAAAATAATTGCGAAACGACCGAAAGAAGCATTTCTTAGATATAGATATAATGATAATTGCAAAATATATTCTTTTTTAACTTTAATATTATTATTTTCATCATATCACTCAAGATATTTTTGACGTTTTTCTTTAACTATTGGTAATCCAGTTTCATCAACCATCATTCTTAAAGCGCCATCAACTTTTTTATAACTAAGCTTATCAATTGATGTTGTTTTAATTTCTAACATTGGATGGTTTTCATCATAAATAATCTTACCGTTTTCATCAACCGGCTCTCCATCAGGAATTCCACCAAAAATATCATTATCTTTAAATAGATCAAATCCAACTTCTTTAGGTTCGTATGACTTGTAGTTAATATTAAATTTATCAACTACATAATCACGTATCTTAGGTTCAATAATCACACCTGCATTAGATAATATAGGATCCATGGTTTCGTAGTAAAGATTAACCATCTTTAATCACTCCATAAACGGCGTGCTAAACGCATTGACCCCTAATATTGTTGGAAATCGACTGCCTGTGATTTTTTTAAATCGACTACTATAAGTTTTTTTGAATTGCTCAGATAAGATAATTTGCCCATCATCTATCTTAAAATTATCTTCTGTTATTAGTTCTTTTTTAAAAGGCATATCTTTATTTATTAAAATTATATAAAACAATGTTTATTAAAAGATATGTAATTAATCCTCTTTTAGAAATAAAAAAAGTTGAAATTGATCAAATTAATCAACTTTATGATTTTTTAAATAGTCTAAAAGATTATCACCAACTAGGTCTGATTAAAGATGAAATGAGTCTGATTCAGCTAGAAAAATACATTTTATCAGCCAAGAAACAATGGACTGATAAGAACGCTTTCTTGTTTGTTATCTATCTAGATAATGTCATTTGTGGTTTGATAAAAATTAGTATCGATAAGACTAATGGACGAATCGAATACTTATTAAAAAATGAAGATGTAGAGATTATTGAAAGTGTTATTAGCTTCTTAATAAAGGTATGTAAATCCACCAATCTTAAATGGCTGTATATTGTTGTTGATAAATCTAAAGCTAAATTAGCTAAGTTATTAAAAACAATCGGGATGTATCAATTAAATGCAATTGAATTAAAAGAAATAAACATTTTAAAAGATGAATCAAATCTGTTAATTAATAATTATTGAGCTAAAAAAGTTTAATTCTTTTATAATATTAAAGGTTAACTATGCGCCCATAGTTCAATCGGATAGAACATCTGACTTCGGATCAGACGGTTATGGGTTCAAGTCCTATTGGGCGCGCCATTAACATAATACTAATAAACTAACTAACTAACTTGCCAGGTAATAATAACATTACCTGGTTTTTATTTTGTAGTAATCAAAACAATAAAAAAGCACAGGTTTTAAATTTACCTGTGCATTTTTTATTTTAAGAGCTGATTATTTTTTAGATTTTTTATCTTTTTTCTTCTTATCTTTTTTCTTCTTATCACCAAAGTCGAAGTCATCATAGTCATCTTCATCAGCATTTTCATCATCAAAAATCGCAGATGCCGCATCTTCATCGAATTGAGATAATCAGTCGTCAGCATCAACTGAATCAGTATCTACACCTTTTAATGCAGGGATATCTTCTTCAACATTAACTTCTTCAGCTTCGCCTTGAACATATACGAATCAGTTACCATTTTCATCAAAGTCACCTTCGTATCATTCTCATTCACCATCTTCTAGATAGTAACCAAAGTTTTCGTTACCAATGTAATCATCAAAGTTGATTTCACCGTTTTCATCTGCGTAGATATAGTTTTCACCTTCTACTTCAACTTCTTCGATTTCTTCTTGTTCAGCAACTTCAGTTTCTTCATCGCTAGCTTCATCAGCTTCTGCTTCTTCTGAAACTTCTTCTTCAGCAGGTTCTTCTTCTACTACATCTTCAACAACTTCTTCTACTGATTCTTCAACAGTTTCTTCTTTAATGAAGTTATTGTCGTCATCGAAGTATCCATCTCATACTCATTCTTCGTTTTCATCGTAATGACCATATTCTTCATTACCAACGAATTGTTCTCAGTATTCTGCTTCTTCACTAGCTTCTTCTTCAACTGGAGTTTCTTCTTGAGCAGCAGCTTCTTCAGCAGCTTCTTCTACAGCTTCTTCTAATTCTTCAGCTATAGTTTGTTCTTCAGATTCTTCGCTAACAGTTTCTTCTGAACTTTCTGTATTACTACTGAAATCGATAATTTCAGGTTCAGGTTGTTCTTCTTCGCTAATTTCTTCAACAGCAGAATCTTCTTCAACAACTTCTTCATCAGATGAAGTTTGTTCTTCTGCTACAGCTTCTTCTTTAACTGATTCTTCAGCTACAACTTCTTGATCAGTTGATTCTTCAGCAGGAGTTTCTTCTACTGATTCTTCCTCATTTCTAAAGAAGTTATTGTCTTCATCGAAGTATCCATCTCATACTCATTCTTCGTTTTCATCGTAATGACCATATTCTTCATTACCAACGAATTGTTCTCAGTATTCTGCTTCTTCACTAGCTTCTTCAGCAGCTTCTTCTACAGCTTCTTCTAATTCTTCAGCTATAGCTTGTTCTTCAGATTCTTCGCTAACAGTTTCTTCTGAACTTTCTGTATTACTACTGAAATCGATAATTTCAGGTTCAGGTTGTTCTTCTTCGCTAATTTCTTCAACAGCAGAATCTTCTTCAACAACTTCTTCATCAGATGGAGTTTGTTCTTCTGCTACAGCTTCTTCTTTAACTGATTCTTCAGTTTCAGATTCTTCAGCTACAACTTCTTGATCAGTTGATTCTTCAGCAGGAGTTTCTTCTACTGATTCTTCCTCATTTCTAAAGAAGTTATTGTCTTCATCGAAGGATCCATCTCATACTCATTCTTCGTTTTCATCGTAATGACCATATTCTTCATTACCAACGAATTGTTCTCAGTATTCTGCTTCTTCACTAGCTTCTTCAGCTGGAGTTTCTTCTTCAGTGGTAGTTTCTTCAACTGCAACTTCTTCTTTAACAGGATTTTCTTCAGATGTAGATTCTTCTGTTACTTCTGTTTCAGATTGTTCTGTTTCTTCTTTAATGAATTGTTGGTTTTCATCAAAGTATCCAGCTCATACTCATTCTTGTTCTTCGTTGTAGTGACCATAGTTTTCATCACCTACGAATTTTTCTCAGAACTCACCTTCTTCAACCTCAGTTTGTTCTTCTACAGTTTCTTCAGCTTGAGTTTCTTCTTGAGCGGAAGATTCTTCAGCTACAACTTCATCTTCAACAGTTTCTTCAGCTGGAGTTTCTTCAACCGCAGCTTCTTCAGAAATTACTTCTTCAGCTTGCGCTTCTTCTTTAATGAATTGTTGGTTTTCATCAAAGTATCCAGCTCATACTCATTCTTGTTCTTCGTTGTAGTGACCATAGTTTTCATCGCCTACGAATTTTTCTCAGAATTGAGCAGATTCTTCTTGCGCATCAGTTTCTTCAGATGGAATTTCTTCAGCTACAGATTCTTCAACTTCAGCCTGTTCTACTGGTAAAACATATTCATCAGTTGTTGAAACTTCTGGTTGCGTTTGATCAGTAACTTCTTCTACAACTTCTTCTACTGCAGGTTCTTCAGGTTGAATTTCTTCAACTACAGTTTCAGGTTGAGTTTGAACTTCTTTTTGAATTGGTTGTTCAACTACAACTTCTTCAGCCACAGTTTCAGCTACAGCTTGTTCTTGAACAGATTCTTCAACTACTGGTTGTTCTTGAACGATTACTTCTTCAGTAATTTGTTCAACTGTTTTTTCTTCGATTACAGGTTGAGCTATGTAATCATCAACAGGTTGAGTAACTACTGGAGTAATAGTTACAGCTTCTTGAATTGGTTCTGGTTGAATTTTTGGAGTAAATGAACTAATACCAACTGATAATAATTGATCTGCAACAATTGGAGATACTTTAACTTCTTCAGCTTCAAGACTTTCTTGAGTAGCTATTGTTGGTTGTTGAACATTTGATTCCTGAGTAGTTTGTCATTCGTATGATTGAACTACTGGTTGAGCGTTTGTAAATGTTGGTTGTTGAATTTCGCTAACTTGAACATTAATTACTTCAGAAGCTAATTCTTCATTAAAGATAGTAGGTTGAATAGCAGGTTGAACAACTTCAACTTTTGTTGGTTGTAATTTATATTGAACTTCTGGTAATTCAACTTTAGAAACATCAATATTTAGAACTTCTTGAGTACTTGATTCATCTGCTAATCTGAATTGAACATTAGTTAAATCTAATTCTTTCTTAGCAAAGATATCTTGTTTAACTTCTTGTTCTTGTGGTTGAACTAAAACACTTTGTGAATCAAATTGAGAAGTTGGTAATTCTACTTTATTAAGATCAACTACGATCGGAGTAACTTCTTGGATTACTTGATCTTCTACTACTTGTTGAACTTCTTGAACTGGTTGAACTTCTTTTTTAACTGCTGAGATATCTGATAAAGTACCTACAAATTGATGAATTGATTTGTAGTTATCTTTATTCGGTTTAATGAACTTAGTAGAATCTTTAAGTTCATTAGCTTTTTTAATTTTTTCAGCTAATTCTTTTTCTCTAGCAGCTAGTTCTCTAGCAGCTAGTTCTCTAGCTTCTTGTTGTCTTAATGATTCTTCTTTAACTCTTAATGCTTGTTCTTTAACTTTAAGAACTCTTTCATTTAGAGCTTGTTCTCTTAATCTTAAAGCTTCTTCTCTAGCTTCTTGATCTTTGATCGCTTGTTCTTTTAATGCTTGTTGCTTAGCTTCAAGTTCTTTAAGCGCTTTTTGTTTTGCTTCGTATTCTTGATCTAGTTGTTCTTTTAATTGAGCTTGTTTAGCTAATAATTCTTTAAGCGCTTCTTCTTCTCTAGCAGCGTACTCTTTAGCTGTTTGCTCTTTTAATAATTGTTGTCTAGCTTCTAGATCTTTTAATAAAGCTTCTTCTCTAGCAGCATATTCTTTTTCAGTTTGTTCTTTTAGTAACTGTTGTCTAGCTTCTAGTTCTCTAAGCGCTTGTTCTTTAGCTTCATATTCTTGAGCTAATTGTTCTTTTAATTGTTGTTGCTTAGCTTCAAGGTTTTTTAATAAAGCTTCTTCTCTAGCAGCGTATTCTTTTTGCGCTTCTTCTCTTAATAATTGTTGTTTTTCTTCTTGTTCTTTTTCAAACGCTAATTTAGCAACTTCTTCTAAAATCTTATTTACTTTAGGTGCAGAATCTGAAATGAATTCACCTTCATCAGTGAAGTAACCATTTCAAATTCAAACATTGTTATCGTTATAGAATCCGTATCTTGAATCCCCTATAAACTTATTGAAGAATGGTTCATCTTTCTTAGTTTCTTCTATTTTTCTAGGTTTAGGAGTATAAGTTAAGAATTCTTCTTTATTAGCAGGTTTGAAGTATTCATCAAGATCACCGTGTTCTTCTAGGATTGAAGTTTTTGAAACTGAATTAATTTCTGTTTGTTCAACTTGTTGATTTCTTCTAGTTGAAACGAATTCGTATTCATCATCAAAGTAACCATCAAATACTCAATCACCTTTAGTGTTGTAGTGACCGTAGTTGTCATCACCAACAAATTCTAATCAGAATGGAGCTTTTAATGAAGAACTTTCTTCTAATACTGAAGCATCAATGATTCTGTCATTATGAATTTTTGAACGATCTCAAGTTAAGATACCTAAATCTTCATCTTTTGGTTTGTTATAAATTGAAGATCTAATTAATTCATTCTTAGTTGGTTTAGTTTCAAGTTCATCTTCAAGAATAACTAAATCTTCATTATCAAAACTTTCTTCTTGATCTTGATCTAATAAGATTTCTAGATCGTCTTCTGGTTGTTCTTGTTCGTCAACATAAACAACATTAGTTTTAGAAGTTTTGAATTTTCTAGATTCAATTTCGTATTCTAAATTATTTTGGTTGTTTTTCTTTCAAGACTCAAATAAACTCGAGAAGTTAGATTCAGATTGTGTAGCATCAGATAAGATATCTAATTCAACCTTGTCAGGTTTGAAGTTACCTTCATCATCAAAGCTACCAGTTCAGATTCAAACACCATCGTTATCATAGTATCCGTACTCTTCATTACCGATGTGCTTTTTGTATCTTGGATCATCTAATAAGATCTTGTGAAGATCTGATTCTGGAGTAATTTCAGTTGTTTTAAGAACTTTAGGAGCGCTAGGTTTTTTAGCAGGTTCTTTTTTCTTAGGGAAGCTTTGTTTTTGTTTTTGACTTAAAACTTCTTCTTCAGTTTTAAATTCGTGTGTTGGATCTGGAATTCAGTTTAATTCTTGATCAAATACACCGTGTCAGATTCAAACTTTTGAAGAACCTTCAAAGTGACCATAAACTGGGTCACCAATTAATTCTTTTCAGAATTTCTTACGTTCAGATGACTTGATCGCAGATAAAATTACGTGTTTAGTTCCATAGAACGGAACTTCATCATCATGAGTGAAAGGAATTCATTTTTGTAATTTAGAGAATTTTCCTTTTCAGTTTCAAGTTTTGTTGTTGTAGAAACCATAATCTGAATTTCCAACATAACCTTCTCAGAATCTGCGTGATGGATCGCTCTTTTGTTGATCACCAAACATTTCATCAATTACATTAGTCGGAACGATACTATTCTTAATTCCGTCAGATTGTTCTTTATCTAATTCTTTTCCTAAATCTAATAATTCATTAGGAGTGTAGATTTCTTCACTTTCAGGCGTTTGATCATCATCTGAAAGATCTAAGTCTAATAGACCGTTGTCTTGAACTAATTCTTCGTGTTTAACATATTCACTTTGAACCGGTTCATTGATAGCTGTTGCTTCGTATTTGATTTGTGGTTGGATTGAATCAATAATTTCATCTTCTAATAAACTTAGATCTAATTCATCTTCAACACTTGCAGAATCAAACTCTTCAAAAGCTGCTAGCTCTTCATCTAGTTTTTCAGTATCAATTAAATCATCTGGTTCAACAGCTCAAATGTTGGTTACAACTGGATCATCTACTTCGATTTCAGATAAATCTACAACGATATCAGATTGCGGTTGTTCAACTGGTTGTTCAACTTTAATTGGAGCTGGTTGACTAACTTCGGGTAAAATTTCACCAATTACTTCAACAGTTTTTTCAACTGGTTCTTCTTGTTCGATTGTATCAGTTACAACAGCTTCAAAATTATGTTGTGTTGTTGGCGCAAAATCTTCTGTTGAAATCTTAGACTGTTCAATTAGAGCAGTTACTTTTTCTTCAGTTAATTCGATTACTTTAGTTTGTAATCTTTCTATCATTTCGTTTTGTTTAGCAACAATACGAAGTTGTTCTTTCATTCTCTTATTGAAAGAACTAATGATATGACTTAATTCTGGTTGCTTTTTATTAGCAACTACTAATTCGTTTTGATTATTGCTTGAGTGAGCTGGTAGTTGGTTAGTTAAAGGATTGTAATCATTATTAACAACAGCTAATTCAGCAGTACTAGCAAACGGATCAAAATCCATTAATTGTTGTGTGTAACTACCTTGTTCTTGTTTGTTTGAATTTTTAGATGGGTTAGTTGAAAAAGGGTTTTGTTGATTGTTGAATTGGTTATAAGGGTTTTGGTTGTATGGCGAAAAACCAGGATGTGGTTGGTAATAATATGGCGGAACCGGATAAGGATTAAAATAAGGGTTAAATTGTGAACGAGAAAACGGATTGATTGGGCGAATGTATCCTCTTGGAATGTACATTCTTGAAGGAATCGGTTGATTTAAACGATCAAATTGATTTTGACGATCAAAAGCGTTTGGTCGTTCAAAACCATTAAAGTTATTATTTTGTCTATCTATTTGTTTATTCTGATTACTGTATGATGGGCCTGCATTCAGGTCATTAAAACTAGGTAGATCATCATAACTATTAGATGATGGTATAACATCATTAAAACTTGGGTGGTATTGATTTCTTACAACAAACTCACCTTCTTGTTCTTTTTTACTGTCATACTTCATTTCATTTGAAAACACAACCTTGTTTTGGTCTATATTTTCCATCTTTTTGAAATGATCACTGTAGTTTTCGTTTTTTAATTCTTTAGTGTAATCTAAAGCAGAATCAGCATAAAACGCTTCAGCCTTGATCTCTTCTTTAATTTCTTTATTGTCTTTGATCGTATCAGTTGAAGCTTTTTTAGCTAATAATTCGAAGTCTTCTTTTTTAGACTCTAAGTATTTTTTATAATAATCAGAATAACTTAAAGATTCTAAACCCTTTTTAGAAACTTTCTTTTTATTACTTCCACCATCTAAAGATATAGAAGCAGGTTCATTATTCTGAATATCACTTTTAGCATTAACAGATGTTTGATCTGCTTTTTTCTTTTCTGCCATATTTATATTATGTGTTATTAATTAATAAATATTGTATTCAGACCAAATTCGCTGAACACATAATTTATATATATTCTAAGATAAAAAAAATTTATTTTTGCTTATTTCTTATTGTATTTTTCGCTAATAAGTTAATTTTTTTTAGTATTTTTTCTTTTATAACCTGCAATTAGTCGTTCTTTAACCTTCTTTTCAATCGCTTCACGTTTAGCTTTCGCTTTCACTTTGTTGATTTGTTGCTTAACTTTTTTCTTATAACCAGGTTGTACTTTTTTAGGCGCTTTATTTAAGATCTTCTTGATTTCTTGAGCAGTTTTATCGTCTAATGTTTTCTTATTAGCAGTCTTTATCAATTCGTATCTTGTTAAGCTTAAATCACGATTAATTTTTAAAGGGATAAAAATAATCTTCTTTTGCTCTAGACGTTTAATGATCGGTTCATCATTAGGATCGTGTAAAACATATGATTCACCTTGATAGATAGATCTTGAAGTTCTTCCTGATCTGTGAATGTATCAGATGTCATCTTTAGGTAAGTTTCATGAAATTACGTGTGAAACTCCCTGAAAGTCCATTCCGCGAGAAGACAGATCAGATACGATTCCATATTTTACAACTTGATTCTTAATTAAGTTGAACTGTTGTTTTCTTTGTCTTGAATCAAGTTTTCCATGTAAAACTGCGTAAGGAATTTTTTGAACTTCAAACCAGTTTTTTATCTCGTCTATGTCACTGATCTTATTAACGAATATTAAACATAGATAAGGATCAATATTCTTAATAATCGCATGTAAAGAATCTAATTTATCTAGACTCTTGTTTTTAATTAAATAGTGTTTAATATTTTCATGAACTCAGATCGAACCCGAAACATTAATAGGCGTAGCATTCTTGATAAAACGTTTAATCTTATTGATTAAGTCTTCGTGTAAAGTGGCGCTAAACGCTGTAATCACTAACTTGTTATTAGCATTACTTAAATATTCCTGAGTGTTGATCAGATCATTAATAAACCCTTGATCAATCAACATATCAATTTCATCATAAACAAGATATTTAGTTGATGTTAGATTTCAATTCACCTTATGGTTTAATGCTTCATTAAACCGTTTAGGTGTTGAGATTAAAATGTGTGGCGGGTTGTTTTTAATATTAATAATTTGTTTATCAAATTCAGCCCCCCCAACAAAAGAACGAACCTTGATTGTGTTGTTGTTTTTGATGAATTTATCTAATACATTTTTAATTTGGTTACCAAGTTCTCTTGTAGGAACAATGATAACTGCTTGAATTAGATTTAGTTCTGGATCTAAATTTTGTAAGATCGGTAATAAAAATGCTAATGTTTTACCAGTTCCTGTTGGAGCAACACCAATAATATTTTTATTGTCAATTATTGGTGGTATTGCTTCTTTTTGAATTTTGGTAGGTTCATTAATCTTTAGTTGTTCTAAGGTTTTTTGAATAAAATCTTTTCAATTATATATCTTGTTCATAGCTTATATTTTAAAAAATAAAAAATAAGAAGTTCGGACTAAAACTTCTTATTTTGGTAATCTAATCTATTGATAAGAATTATTTCTTAGCAGTATTTTTTACTGGAGTTAGGTTGTAGAAAGTTTTATTACCTAAGTATTTACATTCTTTGTCTAATTCGATTTCGATCGCTAATAATCTGTTGTATTTAGCAATTCTTTCTGAACGAGACATAGATCCAGTTTTAATTTGGCCTGTGCTTAAAGCAACAGCTAAATCTGAAATAAATGAGTCTTCAGTTTCACCAGATCTGTGCGATACAACAGCTGTTCAGTTAGCTTTTTTAGCAATGTTAATAGTTGAGATAGTTTCAGTTAAAGTACCGATTTGGTTTAATTTAATTAAAACTGAGTTAGTAGCTGATAATGAAACACCTTTAGCAGCTAATTCAGGATTTGTACAATAAGTGTCATCTCCAACGATTTGAACTTTCTTACCAATTCTTTCAGTAAGTAATTTCATACCATCTCAGTCGTTTTCATCTAAACCATCTTCGATTGAAATAATAGGATATTTGTTAGTTAATTCTTCTAAGTAATCAACTAATTGTTCAGTAGTTTTAGTACCTTTTTCTTCAGTTAAGATGCCAGCTTTAACAGCTTTTTTGAAAACGTAAGCTTTCTTTTCGCTGTTGTAGAATTCACTAGCAGCACAGTCAAGAGCAAAAGCCACATCTTTACCTAAAGTATAGCCCGCTTCAGTAACTGCTTGACTCATTAAATCTAAAGCTTCTTCAGCTGATTTTAAGTTAGGCGCAAAACCACCTTCGTCACCTTTGTTAGTATTCAATTTCTTAGACTTAAGAATTTTTTGTAATGAATGGAAAACTTCACTAGCAATTTGTAATGCTTTAGCCATAGTTTTAGCACCTACTGGCATAATCATAAATTCTTGGAAGTCAATTGTGTTATCAGCATGTGCTCCACCGTTAATAACGTTTAACATTGGAACTGGTAAGATGAATTCAGCTGATTTGATTTTAGCAACTTTTTTAGCAATGTATTTGTATAAAGGTAATTTTAATGATTCAGCAGCAGCTCTACAAATCGCCATTGAAACTGCTAAGATAGCATTAGCACCTAATTTTGATTTAGTACTAGTACCATCGATTCGAATCATTTCTTCATCGATTTCTTTTTGTAATGAAGCATCACATCCAATAATAGCTGGAGCAATTTTTTTATTAATGTTGTTAACAGCTTTACTAACACCTTTTCCGTGGTATTTAGTTCCACCATCTCTTAATTCTAAAGCTTCTTTTTCCCCTGTTGAAGCTCCAGATGGAACCATTGCTAATCCTTTAGACCCATCGTTAAGGATTACTTCACAAGCAACTGTCGGGAATCCTCTTGAGTCAAATACTTGGTAAGCAAAAACACTCTTAATTTCTAATTTTTTGTTTTTGCTAGTACTGTTGTTTTTTGCCATTTTATTATTTTCTTCTTTTTTTATATTCTTTTATATATTTATTTTATAAAAATATAAAAGCAAAAACAAATAAATTAAAAAGAACCAAAAAAAATTTTAGTTTTTGTAATCTTCTATTTTTAAAATTGACATTAATAATAAAAATAAAGAGCGAATTATTTTGCTCTTTATTTTTTTACATTCTTCAATAACTCTTTTAATAGTTTTGAATCTTTTTCTTGTTGGTTATCAACGCCTATTCCTACTGGTAAATCATCATCGTTGTTTTGTTGGTTGTTATTGTTTGGGTTTGGTGTTGCAAACGGCGTTTTGAATTTAAAGATATTCTTATAAAGATCACCAGGGTTTATATTATTAGTGTTTGTTTGTTGAGAAGAATTAACTGATTGCGTTTGATTATTAGCTTGATTTTGTCCATCAAATGATTTAGTTGGTGTATTGATTTTTTTAATAATATCTTTCAAGCTTGATGTTGGGTTAATGTTGTTATTAACTTCTTGAGAATTTATTGTTTGTTGTGCTGGTGTTGGATTAACATTAAAACTTTGGGTATTATTAACATTAACATTATGAGTTTGATTAATATTATTTTGATTAGGGTATGTTTGTGTATAAGCTTGAGTTGATTTGGTATCTGGATTAGGATTAATGCTGTTGTTAGCATACATTTTTTTGAATAAAGAATCTAGATTAGGATTAGTTGCAGGTTGCGGTGTTTGTTGAGTTGTTTGGTTGTTATTTATCGAATCATTAACATTGTTTTGGTCAATATTAATATTCTCTTTAACATTAGGTTTAGTTACTTTTTGCTTAATAACTTCAACAACTTTTTCATTAAGTTCTTCTTCTTGTTCATTAAGAATCGTCAACTTATTTTTATCTTCTTTAGCTTTTAGTTTTTCTTGTAAAACTAATTCTTTAACCAACGGTCTGATTGCTCTTGTGATCTTATAAAAAGAAGTAAATACATGGTATTGAACAACAAACACACTGTATATTAATAAGCTAGCTAATAATAAAGTCGGTGATAATGTAAAGAAGATTCCAAGAATTGCACTTAATAAAGTTTTTTGACTGATAATTGCTCCTTGGTTAATTTCATCAAAAAACTTTCCGGTCGGTACTGTGCGATTGTATAGTTTATTGAAATTAGCATACACCCCAAAACCTGAAACGATAAATAATAATGACAAGGATAAACAAATTAAAACGATTGCATTAATAAAATTAAAACTTCGTTTAATTAATTTAATCGGCGTGATGACCTTTTTAAAATTTAATAAGTAATTACACCTAAGAACAAAGCCAATTTCACAAATTAATGTCGTTAATGATAATACAAAAAAAGCTAAGTTGACACTCCAGCCATTATTAACTTTATCTAACATCATAGATGTATCAACACTATTGTTTATATCAGTATTATTAAATGCTGATCAAACAATATAAAAAACATTACAAGCTAAAACTAATACAAAAAATGCTGTAAAAGTAAGAAAAACAAAACTACTTAGCGATAAGGATAATTGTTTTTTATTTAAAGATCAATGTACCTTTAAATCACCCTTTTTAACATAAGCTATGTAGTTAGTTAATGTTTCGAATGTTGCTTTATTATTATCATTAACCATATAATTAATATTATTATTATATTAATATTTGTTTAGTAATAGATTAAAGAAAATTAAAAATGACTCAATCAAATTGTATTTTTTGCAAAATTATCAACAAAGAAATTGAAGCTAATATTGTTTGCGAAAATGAATTAGCAATCGCTTTTCTAGATGCTTTTCCTGTGTCTAATGGTCATACATTAGTTATTCCCAAAGCTCATCACAAGGATTTTTCAAGCACACCTAATGAAGATATGCACGCAGTAACTGATCTAGCTCAAGAAGTAATTAAGATCCTAAAAAAATCTAGTTTAGATGTTTATGGATTTAATTATGTATCTAATGAAGGATCAATAGCTGGTCAAGAAGTATTTCATTATCACCTTCATATTATACCTAAGTATGCCGCTAAAGAAGGATTTGGCTTTAAGACTAATAAAGTAAATATCTTAGATCTTAAAGAAGTAATGGAAAAGATTAAAAACTAAAGCTCACTTAAACCAGCTGATGGTTTGGTACTATCTGTTTTTTTAATAGAAGATGATGAATCATCTTCTATTTTATTTTTATCATTACCATCATCAATACCAATGATTACAGGTTTATCATCACTATTAACAGGTTTGATTGTATTGTCAGTGTTATTTTTTCTTTTTTCAAGATCTAGTTCAATATAAAATCTTGATAAGCGAATAATTGTAAAAGCGATTATTGAGATAAAACCTACAACAGCAATTGAACCATAAATTAACCCTTTGGTTATATTAAAGTTCTCAATAATCTCATTAGCATTAAGTTTATCAGCTTTATTAGAATAAAAAACGCCCAAGACAACTAATAACATTCCAATCATCAAATTAGCTAGTGTAATTGAAATACCTGCGATATAAAGCTTGGTGTATTTCTTATCGTAATGGAATTTTTTATAAGGGAAGTCTTTGCTAAAGTATTTAATGTCTAAAGCAATAAAACTAACTCCAATCAAACCGCCAATTAAAGCAATAATGATCATTAATTCAGGTTTGATTGATGTTGTTTGATTGTTTATCGGATCGATGATCTTGATAATCAAAACATTAACAATAAAACCCAAAAAAATAAAAATATTAGCCAAAAAAGTAATGTAATGATTTCTTCATTTACGTAGTTTCATCTTATAAAATCTTGTTAAGAACTGCTGTTATTAAATTGATACTACTAAGATCACCATATTCTTGCATCAACTTAGTTGCTTGAGATATCAATATTGCTTTTTGAGTTTTAACCGTTTTAGCTTCAGTAATAATCAAATTAAACAAAGCTTTGATCATATAATCAAGACGATTTCAACTTCAGGTTTGTTTTAAATGAGTTGATACCAATGATGGGATCTGATTAATATAACCTGTTCAGTTATTTAAAAACGTTTGATCATCTTGATCTTCTAATTGGTTAATTTTATCGTAGATTTGTTCTAGATTAAGGTCTAATAATAAAGCTTGATAAATAAAAGTTAAACGATCATATCTAATCCGATATTGTGATCTTTTATTGGTTTGATTAGCCATTAGAATTTTTGAATAAAGTTTATTGAAGTTAATACTAAGCCTAATTCAACATTAATCGCATTAATAATTTGGTTAGATAAATTCTTAATGAAGTCGTTATCGTATTTCTTCTTAAGATACTTAACATAAATATTAATCTGAGCATTAGTATCATCATAAAAGTGATACAAATCAACTTTTAATAATTCAATCAATTTGTTATTTTCAAGATAAGAATCAATTTTGTTCTTAATATATTTTAAAAAGGCTTTATCAGTTATCTTGATACTACCAAATTTGTTATATACAAGACTTCTTGTATTAGTTAGCTCTTGAGACATATTTTCCGTCAATTGTTGATACGATTACTTTTTCTTTAGATTTAATGAATTGAGGAACTTCAATTACATAACCAGTTATTAATGTTGCTTTTTTCAAAGCGTTATTAACACTATTACCTTGAACTGCATCCTCTGCGTATTCGATTTCTACTACTACTTGGTCAGGTAAATTAACCCCAAGGATTTCGTCTTCATAACGCATAATTGATACTTCAGTGCCTTCGCTAATAAAGTTCTTTTCGTATTCTAGTAACTTACTAGGTACTTCTACTTGTTCGTATGTTTCATTGTTCATGAAAACAAAGCTGTTTTGATCTTGATAAACAAAAGACATCTTTTGTTTTTCAATTGTTGCTTGTTCAAGTTTCATACCAGTCATTACTTCAGTAGTAATAGCTCCAGTACGTAAGTTTTTAACTTTACATTTAACAATCCCTTCGCGCATTGCGGTTTTGTTAAATGAGTTTTCAATAACTAAATATATTTGGTCATTTAAAAAAATTGTGTGACCACTTCTTAAGTCTTTTGCGTGAATAATTGATGCCATAATTGTTTATGAAATTTTAATATATTGAAATCAGAACAAATTTATTTTATTTGATATATAAAATTTAGTGAGAAAGGAAAATAAATTATTATGCTAATTAAAAATGAATGTAAATGTGATTGCATAACAACTAAAAAATGCATTTGTGAAGACAAATGTGCTTGCGAAGGTTGTCCTTGCACTAAATAATTAATTCAATTAAATAACTAAAAGATTAATTTAAATAGAAAAGTAGCCCTTAATGAGTGTTGGGCTACTTTTTTAATAGATTTAGTTATTTAATGGCGGAAGCAGTGGGATTCGAACCCACGCACCATTGCTGATCTAACACCTTAGCAGGGTGTCCTCTTAACCACTTGAGTATGCTCCCAAACGTTTTATCTTTGAAATTATAACATTTTCTAAGATAAACTGAAAGAAAGAATAATAGAAATTAAAAATAAAATTCCATATATCAGAAAAGTTATGTAAAAAACTTTAAATGAAGCCTTATTCTTTTCTTTTGCGTAAGTTAAATAATCTTCATACGTCTTGATATAGTTACTAGCATTATCATGATCATATAAGAAATCTTTCTTTTCACGTTGTTTTTTTAAACTTAAAAAAATTCCCAGTTTTTTAAATTTAAACTTTAACATCATAAAGATATTTTGTCGATTGATAAAACCGATTGCATGGAATAAAAAACCGATTCCGCTTGAAATTGTCACTGCGTCAAGGATTTGGGTTTTTTTAGAAACTCCAAAACCCCGATTAACAAATAATAAAACAAATAAAACTACAATAACGACAATTAAACAAAAACAAAAACCAAATCAACCCTTAGAGTATTTTAGGTTGTTTTGGTTAATTGTATTGTTTATCTTTTGATCGGTTAAATCGTTTTTATTTAATTTATTAATGTAACTATTTGAATAGTTGCTATAACCTGTCTTTAGCGGTTTTGATTTACCCATAAATCAAATTGTTCTTTCGTGCAGAAAACTTCGTGATTATCAGATACTTTGAAGTATGATGGTTTGTTAATAACTGAGTAATCTTTATTGTAATTAAATCCTTCATCAAATGAAGCTAGATCTAGGTGAATGTTTGATAACTTAGGAGAAGCTTTCATTAATGATTTAGTATATGGATGGATTGGGTTTTTAAAGATTTTATCAACACTACCGCGCTCAAGAATTCTACCTCTGTGCATGATGATAACATTGTTACATGCATAATTAACCATCGATAGATCGTGAGCAATGAATAAAAAGGTAACGCCATGTTTTTCAACCATCTCTTTCATAATATTAACGATCTGAGCTTGGATTGATACATCAAGCGCTGAAATCGGTTCGTCTGCGATTACAATCTTTGGATCGGTAATTAATGCTCTAGCAATCACAATTCTTTGACGCTGACCACCTGAAAATTCGTGTGGGTATCTGTATGCGTGTTCTGGCTTTAAACCAACCTGACTAAGCGCGTCAAACACTTTATCACGGATTAAAATTGATCTTAAAGGGAATAAATAAATTCAATTTAATCATTTAGGTAATTTTAAAAATAGATTGCGATAAATATTCTTATCTTTATGAACAATCTTATATTCAAAATCAACTGTATCCATTGATTTTAAACGTAGTTTTATCGCACCCATTAAAAGACTTACATCTTTTGCTTTTCATTTGTTTTGGTTAGCTAAATCGTGGATTTTTTCATTAACTAATTTTGAAAATCTAAATTTAGTTTTTCTGTAGTCTTCACGAAGTTTTTTAACTTCTTCTGATAAGTATTCGCGCTTAGATAATACTTCTGGTAATTTGTTTTTGTAATTTTCGATTATTACATCACGTTTAGTTTTCTTATCAAAAGTATTTCTAATCGCTAACTCAACTTCATTAACTTCGTTTTCTTTATTATTTTTTTGATAAGCAGAATAACTCTTCTTAATCTCTTGATCTAGTTGATTGATTTCTTTTTTTAAATGATAAACATCAACATTTTTTTCATTAGCAATCTTTTGTGATTCATCTTTGTGATTGTTAATTTCAGTAATTATCGCTTTAAAATTATTACTAATTGTTGTTTTTCATTCATCAAAACTATTGTTTATGTATTTGTTTTCAACAATAAACTTATTGTTACTCGCAACAACATCAAGATAAACATTAAATTCTTCTAGTCTTGATAAATCTAATTTCTTGTTGATAACTTTGTGAAGTTGTTTAGCAAGATCAAAATAACAATCAGCTTGTTTGTAAAAAATATTAGTTTTTAAAATATCTTTTTTTAATTCAATTGAGTAATTAATAACGATATTTACAAGTGGTTCAAAAATATTTCTAAAGTATTCATTAATCTTTTCAATTAATAAATCCAATTGTTCTTTTTCAAAGTAACGATCATTCTTAATTGAATTAATAATTCTTAATTCAGATTTTTTTCAGAAATAATTAATTCCAGCATAAACATAATCAAGCGGATCATTAGCAAATCTCATCTTATGTTTAAAGTTCTTAACTTCAGATTCAACTGTAGTTAATCAACTTAAAAGTTCAGAAAAGTTTCTAAATAAATAAACTTCGTTAAAGTTATTAATAAGATCTTTAAGTTCTTGTTTTTTATTTTCTTTCTGTTTTTTTAAATCTAATACCTTTTGCGAGTATTTCAGAACTTTTTCTTTTTGTGCTTGTTCTTGTTTAGCTTGATCAAATTCAAGATCTACTTGTTCGTATTGTTTATTATCATAATCCTTAATGAAGTTATATAAAATATTCTTATAATCTGTTAAGTATTTTTTTGATAACTCGATATTGCTCTGAACTTTTTCAGAAATATCGTCCATTAAGAAAACAATTTCTTTATATCCGGTATTAAAGTCATTATTAGATAACTTTAATTCACTTAAAGCTTTAAAACCATCATGATAGTTTTGCGCTAGTTTTTTAAAATAATTCGATTCATATTCATAAGTTAATGAAAACTCTTTATTCTTGAATGAATAATGAAAATACGGACGGATATAAGTTAGTTTTTTATAAAGTTCTTTAGCTTTTTTATGAATCATTTTATTGATCATAATCGGCTCAGAAACTAACTTTAAAACTGTCTTGATTGGGTTTAGCGAACTCATTGGATCTTGAAAGATCATCTGAGCATTTTGATGTAATCAAGATTTATCAGATCTTGAAATCTTTTTATTACCAATTAATCGACCATCAAGATTAATTGAACCTCCGCTAGCTTTATTAAGTCTAACTAAAGTTTTACCAATTGTTGATTTACCACTACCAGATTCACCAATGATTCCAAAAAAGTCACCTTTATTAACTTTAAATGAAACGTTATTAACAGCAGTAAAATGCGAACCTCTAGAGTTGAAAACAACTGATAAATCAGCTACATCTAATAAAGTTTGTTGTTCGTTATTATCTTTTTTAGGATTCATTTTATTGTTTCTCCCTGGTATCGAATACGTTGAATATTACTTCTGGAGTTTTTTCTTCTATTGGTTGTTTTTCTAGTTTAGCTAAAGATTGTTTATAGATTTCAATCTTTTGCTTAACTAAATCTGGTAATTGAACCTTAGGCGCGTCTGGGTGAAGTAATCAAGTAGCTGCTTTATGTGTTTTAGTGATTTCAACTAACGGAGGTTGTTGGTTGAAATCAAGTTTTGTTGCATATTCATTTCTAGCAGCAAACGCATCACCTTTAGGTGGAGAAATCAAGTTTGGCGCTGAACCTGGAATTGATTTTAATTTACCTTCAATTCCTTCATCTGGAATTGAAGAAATTAACGCTCAAGTATATGGATGTCTAGGATCTAAGAAGATATCGTCAATATTACCTTGCTCAACAATCTTTCCAGCATACATCACATAAATATACTCACAGAAGTTAGCCACTAAAGCAATGTTATGAGAGATAAAGATAACAGTAACTTTATAAACTTGATTAATCTTTTTAATCAAGTCTAGAACCTTAGCTTGGATTGTTACATCTAAAGCTGTAGTTGGTTCATCTGCAATAATTAATTTAGGTCTTGAAGCAATTGCGATTCCGATAACAATTCTTTGTCTCATTCCCCCTGAGAATTCATGAGGATAGGCATTAACTTTGTTTTTAATATCATTAATACCAATGAATTCAAGGATTTGATAAATCTTAGCTTTAATAGCTTTAGCGCTCTTTTCATTTTTATAAGCAGCTTTAGCTTTATCAAGCTTATTATTATAATCAGTTTTTAATCCATCAAGTTTTTTTAATAGTTCGTTACTAGAAGGTTGTTTATCTAGCTCTTGATCTAGTTTTTGTTTTTCTTCTAAATACTTTTCTTTAATCTCTAAAACTTCTTGACGGTATTTTCTTTTTTCAGCAATTACTAATGCTTCTTTAATTTGCGCACCAATCTTTTTAGTTGGATTAAGTGATAACAAAGGATCCTGAGGAATATAAGTAACATACTCCCCACGTAAACTAGATCAATCTCGGTTTTTAATCTTACTGATATCAATATCATCAAGATTAAGGTTATCAGCAACAGTTTTGGAATTATCATTAAAACCAATTAAGGATTTAACACATACAGATTTACCGCTACCAGATTCACCAATAATACCTATGATCTGACCTTTTCTTGCTGAGATATTAACACCTCTTACAGCTTGAAGCATACCATCTTTGGTTTTAAAAGAAACATTTAAATTTCTTATATCAAGCATGAAGTTTTCTTTTAGTTTCTTATCTTCGTTGGTTATTAAATAACGTTTTTTTAATTGCATTATTTTCTACCTATAATTCTTGGGTCTACTGCGTCATTAATTGCGTTAGCAATGATTTGTAATGAAATCGTAAATAACGAGAAGATAATGATCGGTGGTAATGATATATGTAATAAATCAGACGAGATGTTTTGGTAAGTCGAAGATAAGATTGTTCCTAATGATAAATCTTGAGATGATTTTAATCCTAGGAATACTAAACCTGAGTCTACAAAGATAGCTACCGGAATAAAGTTTACGAACATTACAGATAACCTACCTGAGATATTAGGAATCATATGAACAAAGATGATTCTTCATTGACTAGCACCTAATGTTCTAGCTGCTTGAATATATTCCGCGTCTTTTGTTTTAACGATGTAAATTCTTGTAATTCTAGCTGGACCAGTTCAGTATAGAGAGATTAAAGCAGCATTTAATGAAGCTAGACTTAAATTACCTCCAACATTACCATCAGAACCAACAAAGATTTGCGCAAGAATAATAATCAAGATTATTGTTGGTAACCCGCTAATGATTTCAACAATTCGCATCATAACTGTATCTACTCATTTACCAGCAAAACTACCAGAAATAGAACCATAGATTACTCCAATGATTGTCGCAAATACAGAAACTATTAAAGCAGAACCTAATGATGTTTGAATTGCTTTTCATAAGTTAGTTCAAACATCAACACCACCTTGAGTAGTACCAAAGATCGGATAAATATTTCTTAATTGTTCTAGATCATAAGGATGATAAGTAATTTGAACTATACCATTACCAACATCTTTTTGATCAACAATTACACCATCATACATATATAAGAATACACTTGGTATTCTAGCGATCTTAGTAGGATTTAAACCAAAGATTCTTGGTGGTAGATTGAAAAAAACATCATCAATTCCAATCGGATTGATCGGATCATAAGGTGAAGCTATCGGAGCAATTATTGATAATAAAATCAAGATAATTAAAAACACCGTAAATACAGCTGCTGCTGGGTTTTTAAAAAATCTCTTAATAATATCAACTATATAGTTGCTTGGTTTACCAATTACTTGACTTTGTTTATTTAACTGTTCATTAACATCAACTCGTTCGAACAATTCTTTATCAAATTGATATTTTGCGCCTAATTCTTGTATTGTCATCTTTTCTTATTAACCTAGCGCTTTCTCTAATATGTAGATCTTCTTATTTAAAATAATGTATTCAACATTATTTGGTAAATTAAACTTCTTGTTATCTACAAAAACTTTAGTTTTAGATAAGTCATTATTTTCTTTAATAGATTCTATTAAAGAACTATCCTTATCTTCTGACAAAACATAAGCATTTGATTCATTAACCATAGCTCATAGTTTTTTATTTTTATTTCTAGCAATACTGTTAGCAATTCATTTAACAAAGATAAACGAATTACCTTCTGCTAGCCTTATTCTTGGATCTACTAATGTGTAGATAACATCTAATACGATTTGCAATAAGAATGATAATGAAGAGAAGAATAAAACTTGGAATGCTAGCATATTCACTTCATTTTTTTGGATTGCGTCAACTAGAATTGAAGCAGTACCTGGAACACTATAGAATGTTTCGATAACAAATGAAGATGAAATTAATCCTAGTAATGACGGAACTATAATCGATAAAATTGGGATTGATGCATTTCTTAGTGCGTGTTTGAAAATAATCGCACAATTAGTAAGTCCTTTTGATTTAGCAGTTTTTATATAGTCTTGTTGTAAAACTTCAACCATTTCATTTCTCATATAGTAAGTCATACTAGAAAACCCACCTAATGTTAATGAAAGGATTGGTAATACTAATGATGCTCAGAATTTTCCGACTGTGTAATCATTTGATCCAGGAGCTACAAAGCGAAGTGGTAGATCTGAATTTCTAAATATAATTAGTAACAACACAGCAATCACAAAGCTTGGTACTGATATAAAGATAACTGAAACTATGTTTAACACCGTATCGATTATCTTACCACGATAAACTGCTGATAAAACCCCAAAGCTAATACCTAAGATAATTGATATTACAAATGAAATAGAAGATATCAATAAGGTATTAGGAACTTTTTCGAAAAATAATTTACCAATATTAACAGCACCGTTTGAATAGTAAGGTCCTAATGTATGTTCTACGAATAATCCGTAAAGATACTTTCCGTATCTTACGATAATTGGTTCGTTAAAACCTAAAGCAGCTAAGCGTTGGTTAAACGCTTCTTCTGACTCATTTTGACCTGGTATTATCGGTCTGTATGGTAATAAACCTGTTAGTAAATAGGTTATAGTTAAAAGGATGAAAACCGCTAATGCAGCAAAACCTATTCTTTTTAAAATATAAGCTAGCATTATTTATCTTTATTAAATAAGATTAATACAACCAAGGGTCACTTAGTTGTATTCTCTTATTATTTTTAGTTAATTTTTAATTAAAAATTCCATAACAAATTATAACAAACTGTTTTAGTTTGTTTTTATATAAACCATATTAGCTAGTTTTTTTACCAGCCGGCTTGAAGTCTGTGTATGGTCTTCTTAAAACACCACTGTAGCCATTTACTTTAAATGCTTCAGGGAATTTATTATCTCTAGCAGCGATGAATCCATCGTTTAATTGAACATCTTTGAATGTTTTGCTATCAACAAATGTTCTATATGGAATAGAAGTCACTTGGAATGTTGTGTTTTGATCAACGATGTTAATTAGTTTTTGTCAGTTAATTAAGTTAATAATACCAGCACGAACGATTCTTGAGTTATCACTGTTTCATTCTTTGAATATTTTTTTAGTAACAGCATCTTGGTAAGTAGGATTATCAGAACTTGGGTTAGCTGATCATGTAAGGAATGAAGATTGACCAACTGGATCAGCTGCACGAGTTGCTCATAAGAATTCGCTATATTGTGGTTTACCAAAAGCGTCATTTACTTTACTTCTAGGAAGAAGCAATATTGTTGGAGTTGAGTTATCATTTCTGTAAGCGCTATAGATAACATCAACAGTTCTACCTCCATAGTTGTATAGGATTTTTTGAACTGGTTTAGTATTTTGGTAATATCCGTCAGAAAACGCATTTTTGTAATTATTGTTGTATGCGAATGTATATTGGTTAGCTGAGTATCCGTCTAAGTAATAAGAACCAGAATATAGAGAATAATCTAAGTTATCAGCTGTACCTGTTTCATTGATATAACCAAATAATTGATCGAATTTAGTTCCTTGTTTATCAATGTTTATAGATGTTTTACCGTTTTCAGTTATTGATTTAACAGCAATTTGTCCATCAACAGAATCAGATCATCTAGACCCTGTTTTAAATTCAGAGGTAATAGTTGTATTAGAACTATCAGTAGTTTGTGTATTTAATCTAATTTTTCTTACTCTAGAATCTCAGTGAGGTAATGGGCTATTGAATGAGTTAGAGAAGAATTGAATACCAAATGAATAAGGATTTTTTATATAAACTCTATAAGTATCATCATCGTTAGTGAATTTACCTATATCGTAAGCAGGATCTGTAATTTTTGTAGTACCAGCAGTTACTGTAACTTTACCATTTGAATCACCAACAGGATTCATAGTAGTGGTTCCATTAAGCGTTTTTTGAAGATCAATACCTAATTGATCAATTAAGTAACCGTTGTTAGTGTAATTAGTTTGTCTTGCTAATCAGAAAGCTTCTAGCCCTCTTTCAAAGTCTCTAGCAGATAATCTAGCAACCGGCATTCCTGTTTTGTCGGTTCATTTAATATTTTTATCAATTAGTCAGTCATATCTAACTGCCTTTTTATAAGCATCTACTAAGTTTTTATCTTTATCAGGATCAACTATACCCGTTTTTGAAACATAAGCTGTAGAATTTTCTTGTTTTGCTTTTGTTTCTGTTTCTGTTAGTCAATTAGAAGCATTATCACCTGTAACAGGTCTTAAAACAACAGCTAATAATTTATCATCTTTATCATATAATTTTAACCCTTTAGCACCTTCTAATTTGTATGTAGCGTCAAAGTTATATGATCTAGTTTTAGTAGCTTTATCATAATTAATCGCACCTGTAGTTTCAGCTGAAATCAAGTGAACATAAGTTCCAGGATAGTTAACACCACTTCCACCACCAGATGAGAATGATGATTGAAGAGGAAGTTCATTACCATCAGTAGGTTTAGATGTTGTTTCTAATACATATGGTTCTCCTTCAGGACCACTTGAATCTCTGTATAATGTTTCAGAAGATTTTCAGTTAGAACGAATCATTCATTGAGGATTCTTAATTAGAGAATAACTAATTGAAGTATTATCTTGTGATGATGAAGGGATGAAGGAGAATTGGTCATCAAGGAATGAAATTATATATAGTGAATGCTCAGAATCACCTGAAGTTCATTCACCGATGTATTTAGCTATACCATCTTTGTATTCTTGTAGTTTAGTAGGATCAGTCGAAACAACAGTATCAAACTTTTTACCTTTGAATAATTCAAGGTATTTCATATCATCTGAACTAGTTGATGTTTCAGTAGTTGGTTGCATGCTTTCAGTAGTTTCTGTAGAAGAAGAACCAGAAGACATTGAACCAGAAGAAGCATCAGCAGCACCAGTTCCTCCACTAGTCGCATCACCTCCAGAACCAGTTCCGCCGTTGCCGCCAGTTCCACCAGTACTTCCATCACCTTCAACTATTCTAATTGAACTTGATGCTCCAGCACCCATAGTAGCAGGAGTCATAGCAGCAGGAGTCATACCAGCAGTAGCCATACCAGCAGGTACGCTAGCCTTAGGAGCTTGTAATGAAGTTAATCCACTTTCAATAATAGCTCTAGCTAATGAAGCAGAAACAGTAATGAATTTTTCTCCATATTGAGCTTTATATGCTTCTGGATTCTCAGCAATTTTAATTAATCTTTCAATGATTCATTGACTGTTTTTAGCATTACGTCCATCTGTGAATCAAGATTCGATAAATGTACCAACTGCAGCATAGTCTCTACCTCAGAAGAAACTACCTGAAGTTGAGTTACCTTGAGCATAGTGTTCTTGTACAGAAGGATTAATAGCAGATCTTAAAACGTTGTTATATCTAATTAAACCATCCGATAAATTTGATAAAGCTGCAGCTTTGTTATTAAAGAATGTTTGATAGTCATCTGAAGCCTTAGTTATAGATAAGTTTTTATCGATAATTGTTCAAGGTTTTTCTTTAGTAGCCCCTAATTCTTTTAAAGCATTTACAAAGGTTTCTTTGTTTAAAGGGATATCTCTTAAACCATCAGCAGCCTTAATTTTTATATTATTGTTATCATCGAATATATAACCTTTAGCAAAGCTATTGTTCGAAACGTTTGAATAACCAGAACCACAAGAAGCCAATGTACTTGTAGTTATAACAGCAAATGAGAGAGCTGATGCAATTTTTAGGAAACTTCTTTTGTTTTTGTTGTTTCTCATTTTTTAGTCCTTTATATTTTTATAGTTAAATAGTTGATTATATGTTATTGATACCAAAAATAGCAATTACTTTTTTTAAAAGCAATCACTATTCTTATATGTATTTATTAATATATTAATTTATGATTGCTTAATTATTCCGTTATTCTTGGTGGATAAGCAATCTGTTATAAATATTTATTTGGAATTTATTTAAAATTACTCACCCACATCTTTATTCGTTTTATCATTATTAATAGTGTAAATATTAGAAGAGTCAAACATCTTCTTTATAAATATGCTATTAATAGTTCTAAAACTTTTGTTTAGTGATTGGTAAGTTTTTAACATAATATCAAAAACATTATAACACAATAATTTAATTAATAAAGTGAAAAAAATATCAGTCAAATTACTTTGCTCAACTATATTTTTAGTTTTTAAAATCTAGTGATTTTTTATCAAAAAGTAATGTACTCTTAAACAGATAAAAACTATAGATAAACTAATTCAAAATTCATTAGACTATGCAGCAATAAATATTATGCTTAAATATATAATGATTAAATAAGATAATGTTCCAATTTTTCGCTGAAAACGTATTAGGTAGGAATAATAATGAAATGGGTTAAAAAACGATTAGGTGATATATGTAAGATTGTGGGCGGAGGTACGCCATCTACTCAAAATAAGGATTATTATAAAGATGGAACAATTCCTTGAATTACTCCCAAAGATTTATCGATAAATAAATCAAAATATATTCAAAGGGGACAAAGGAATATAACAGAAAAGGGATTAAAGAGTTGTTCAGCAAAAATAATACCAAAAGGTTCTATATTATTTTCTTCAAGAGCACCAATAGGTTATATTGCTATTACTAAAAATAATCTATCAACTAATCAAGGTTTTAAAAATTTAATTCCAAATAATAATATATCTAACATTTTCTTATATTATTGTTTATTCTTTAATAAGAACAAGATTATTTTGTCCGCTTCAGGAACTACATTTAAAGAAATTTCAGGAGCTGAAATCGCTAATATAACTATTCAAAAATTCCTGTTGATAAAAAAGATCAAATAAAAATAACGAAAATTCTAGATTATATAGATCAAAAAAAATAGATATCAATAATAAGATAAACGATAATTTGTTATAAACGATAATTTAAAAAAGCAAATCGAGCTTTTATATAAACATTGATTTGATAATTTAAATTTCTGTAATAAGAAAAATAAACCTTATAAACTATCAGGTGGTAAATTAATTTGAAATAAATTTATTAAAAGAAATATTCCTGAAGGTTGAAAAGTAGAAAAATTAACAGATTTAATAAAATGGGAAAGTAGTTACCAACCCCCTAAAAAAGATTTTATTTATTCTATGAAGGAAGGCTATGTCAGATTTATACAAAACAGAGATTATAATAGCGATGGACACAAAACTTACATCCCTATAAAAGATAATCTAACTATAGTAGATAAATTTGACATTCTTATGGATAAATATGGTGATGCAGGAAGAGTTAGATATGGAATTGAAGGAGCATTTAATGTTGCGTTAGCAAGAATAAATGTAAAAGATCCAGCATTAAAAGAATATATTAGATCTTATTTCGAATCTAAACCAATCTATAATTATTTACATAATTCATGTATGGCTTCAACTAGAGCTTCGTTAAGTCTAAACAATTTAAGTTCTTTGATGGTGATGATCCCTGATAAAGAAACATTAAATTCTTATGAAATTATTTTGCATAATATTAGATCAATTGTTTTAAAAAATAAAGAAGAAAACGAGAAACTATCTGAAATTAAAGATTTTCTATTACCACTATTAATGAACGGTCAAGCAACGATTGATTAAGAAATCAATAAATAAATTATCGTTTATCTTTCTATTTAAGAAAATTTTTGTAGTTATCAATTTGATTAAATTAGATATTTTTTCGTTATTTATATCGACCAAGAATTCATAATTTAAAATATGTTTCTTATCACCCATTGGCATTATCGTACCTATAGAACCTTTAGAAACATATTCAAAAAAATTGTCATCAGATAATAAAGAGTAGATAAACCATGAAGAAATGTTATTCTTCGGTCTTAAAACTATAACATCTTGCTTTGCTGCTCCAGTAGTATCGGATAACCAGATTTTTTTTAAATAAGGTCTAATGTTTCCTAGTAATATATCGCCAACTCTATATTTAATATATTTACCATATGCAGGCATATGAGCAGCATTACATTTTCCGTTTTTATTTTGCAATAAATTATCAACAGAAACATAATTCTCTAAATTTATTGATTCATAATCTATTTTTTCGGTAACTATTTCTGCTATATCTTTTAATTTCATAAACTTTTATGCTGATTTTATAATTTTAATTTATGCTTTTTTGTTGCTTTAATTCTATATTAAGAAACCGAATTAAGTTCTTATATAAGAAACAATAACAACTCTTATATTTCTTATCAATTAACAATAAATTGCCAAAATGACGAGATATTTTAATAAATTTTAACAATCACTTTTATGTTAAATGTATCTTAAATTCATAATAATTAACAATACTTACTTAATTTCTTATATTAACTTTTGAAGTTTATATTTGTTACTAAACAAAATAATAACGATCTTGATAAATATTTATCAAGATCGTTATATTTAATAAATTGATACAAACTTATTCTTAAAAATAATTAATGAAAAACAGAATAATAGATTCTATCTATTTATATTTACCTTGTTTTCATTCTTCTAACTCTTTTTTAGTAGCTAGAACAAAGTGGTTGTCATTAATCTTTTGTCATTCAGGTTGATTGTTTTTATCATATGAATGAATACTTGGATCGTATTTATAACCAATCAAACTTCCTTTAGTTCCATTAATTGATGGTACTGCATCAAGTAATGATTTAGTATAAGGGTGTAAAGAGTTTTTCATAATCTCTTTAGTTAAACCTATTTCAAGTAATCTTCCTTTATTCATAACTGCGATTCTATCAGAGATATACTCAACCATTCTTAAGTCATGCGCAATGAATAAAATTGTTAAGTTAAATTTATTCTTTAAGTCATTAAAGATATTAACAACTTGTGCTTGGATTGATACGTCTAATGCTGAGATTGGTTCGTCAGCAATCAATAATCTAGGTCTAACAACTACAGCACGAGAGATCCCAATTCTTTGTTGCTGACCACCAGAGAATTCTAATGGGTATCGCTTTAATACAGATTCATCTAAACCTACTGAAGCTAGAATATTTCTCACTAGAATGCGTTTGCATTCTAGTTCAGATAACTTACTTAATTGAATTCTTTCTTCTTTTTGTTGAAGCAAGTAATCCATTGGAATTTTAAACTGACTGAATTCTTTAAGTTTGTTATAAAAACCAGTATAGATCGCTTCAAAAGCAACATGTTCGTTTTGATTAATTAAGTTTTCTAACTCAACTTCATAACCATTATAGAATGCTTGATAAACTGCTGGTGTGTTCTTATCTAATCAAGTCTCATAGATATGTCTAATTACATCTTGATCAACATTGTATAGATAGATCTCTTTAGCATTCTTTAAGTTGGTTAATCCTTCAGATACAATGCTTTCAACATTAACGTGTGGGTTAAGTGAGTTAGCCGGGTCTTGGAAGATCATCTGAACTTTATTAACCATAAAGTTCTCAATTTCTTTATATTCTCTTAATGATTTACCAAACTTAAAACCCTTTTGCATCTTTTGAGGTAAAACTTTATCAAGAATCTTAATCTGCCCAAAGCTGTGTGGAACTAAACCTATGATTGCTCTTCCTATTGTTGATTTACCACTACCTGATTCACCAACTAATCCTAATACTTCACCTTTATAAATATTAAGATTCATATCTACTACTGCTCTAAATGCTTTAGAACCTACACCATAGGTAATATCAACATTTCTAAGGGATGCTAAAATTTCCTTACCAGAAGGAACTTTTAGCATCTCTTCTACACCTTTAATGTTATAACGAGCGTAACGCTTCTTAAAGAAAAAGAATTTTTTCTTTACTTCAATATAAGGTTTTTTATTTTCTTTAGATTGTATTGTACTCATAATCATTAAGCCTTAAATTCGTTTCACAGTTCTAAGATGTGTTTAGGTGGGGTGTATTTTTCAGCTCTTTCATCTAGAAGCGCTGATTTAACTCTGTGGGTTTGTGATAAATAATAAAATTTCGGTTCTTCAGTAAAGTCAATACCTAGTGCGTAGTCATTTCTTACAGCAAAAGCATCACCTACAATATTATTTAGATTAGATGGAACAGATCCCCTAATTGTTGCTAAACGATCGCCATTATTAACATCTGGCATACTTAAGATTAAACCTCAAGTATATGGGTGTTGTGGGTGTTTTAAGATCTCTCTAGCAGTACCTTCTTCAATAATCTGTCCAGCATACATGATTGAAATGTAATCACTAATAGAAGCAACCACTCCTAAATCGTGGGTAATGAAAACAATTGATAGATTTAGTTTTTCTTGTAGATCTTTGATGATATCTAATACTAATGCTTGAACAGTTGGGTCTAGTGCTGTTGTCGGTTCATCCATTACCAGGATTTTAGGTTCAAGTGAAACAATAGCTGCGATTACAACCCGTTGAATCATCCCCCCACTCATTTCATGTGGGTATAGTTTCATAACTGCTTCAGGGTCGGAGATCTTAGTTAGTTTTAAAAACTCAACAGCGCGTTCGTAAGCTTCTTTTTTGTTTTTAACAACTTTATTAACCAACATCCCTTCCATAATCTGTGCACCAACTTTCATAGTCGGGTTAAGAGTTGACATCGGGTTTTGGAAAACAGCCGATACCACTCGACCACGGTAATGTGATTTTTCTCAATCGCGGAAAGAAAAGTTTTCAACATTGTTATTAAACAGTTTAACTTCCCCGCTATCAATCACAGCATTATCTCCAGTTAATCCATAAAGTAATGATGTAATAACTGATTTACCACTACCAGATTCTCCGATTATTGCGTGGATTTTTCCTTCATAAATTTCAATTGAAGGACCACGTAAAACGATATTCTTCTCACCTGGTCTTGAAGGGTTTAAGAAAGATAATTGGATATCTTTAATTTCGGCTACTACTTTTAATTCTTCACCGTTATCGAATTTCTTAGTTCTAGTATTCTTAGTAAATTCTTCCCAATTAAAAACAAATTTACGGTTAGTGATAAAACCAAAAAGATTAGTAAAATAATCTTTAATTCGATAACCTAGGCTTTTTTTATTAGTTTTTTTACTACTCATATTATTAGTAACCTATCTTTGTCTTCTTAGTGAATCTTGCACTGAAGCACCAATTAATTGAACACTAGTGGTAATTAAAATCAAGAAAGCAGATGGAATGAATACATATCTAGCATATGTTGGGAAGAGTTTTTGTCCATCTGAAATAATATTACCTAATGTCGGAATATCTTTAATTGCTAAACCAATGAATGCTAATGATGTTTCAGATAAAACAACACCAGGAATCGTAAATACTAATTGGGTAATTAAGATTGGTAAAATTACGGGAACGTAATTTTTTAAGATCTTCCAAGTAGGCGTTCCTAGAATTCTTGAAGCCATCACTCATTCTGAGTGTTTAGCTCTTTTAACTTGTGCTCTGATCTGGTTAGCCATCCCTGTTCATGAAGTTAATGATAAAGAGAATACAATAACTCAAAAACTAGGAGCAATAATAATTGTTAATAAGATTAAGATAATAATTGTTGGAACAATTGAAATTACTTTGATAATAAAAGTCATGATTTTATCAAAGAATTCAAACTGACCCATCATAATCCCGATTGTTAAACCGATGATGACTTCAATTACTGTAACCACAAATGCTAACGCAATCGAATATCTTAATCCTCATCACAATCTAGCTCAATAATCCCTACCAAGATCATCCGTTCCTAAGAAATGATAAACCCCATTAGAATCTGTTGAATTAAACAACAGATTACGATCTGAAATATTAGTTTTATTAGGATCTTGGGTAAAGAAAGGGATAAGCATTGATAAGATAATCACCAAGATCAAAGCAACCATTCCAAACACTCCAGCGAAAGAACGTGAATAGCGATTAACAAACTCTTTAAACGGTTTAGCTTGAGCGTGCATGTGAAGATCGGTTTGGTGATCCATGATCTTACCAACAATCTTTCATGCTTGATAGTTATATGGTTGAGTTATCTGATTAGGAGCTGTTTTAGGATTGATATGTTCATTATCACTTAATTCAGCACGATCTCTTATATCATTAGCTACTCTACTAAAATAGTTTTTTATCTTAGATCCAGAACTATTTTCAGGTAGTTTCTGGTAATCTTCTTTATATTTACTCATATCTATTTAGTTCTTATATAAATTTATTTATTAACTACTTCTTCTTCTAATTCTTGGATCAATTAGTTCGTATAAGATATCCCTAAACGCATACGATAGTACTGTTAGTAAAGCAAACATAACAATTAAGAATAAGATTACATTGTAATCTTTTGTTTGAATTGCTTGTAATAAAGTATCACCTGAACCTGGGATTAAGAAGATTTGTTCGATGAAAATACTACCAATAAATGAACCAAAGATAACTGCTGGAAAGAAAGTAGCTATCGGGAATAATGAAGGTTTTAAAGCGTGCTTTCAAACAAAACGGTTTTTAGACACCCCTTTAAGATAAGCAAACTTAGCATGTACTGAATTTAATTCGCGGTTAAGTTCGGTACGAATATATTTAATATATACGATAATACTTCCTAGTGATAATGCTAATCCTGGTAATACATAAGTAGCAATATCGTTTTGATCAAAAACATAAGGTAGGTTAGCAGCTCTTCCAACGAATACCAAAATTAAAGCAAAGATAATTGAAGGTATTGATGAAAAGATACTTACAAAGATCGTTGAGATATTATCAACTAATCCACCAGGGTTCTTACCAACCCAGATTCCAAGCGGGATTCCAATACCAACAGTAAGTGCTACTGAAAAAATCCCAACTAAGAATGATTTATAAAAACGATCCCAAATAAAACTATTGATTGTTTGTTCTGGGAATAATGCTAATGATATTCCAAAATCACCAACAAATAAACCTTTAAGATAATTTAGGTATCTTTGAAATAACGGCAGATCAAGTCCATAACGTTGTTCAATAGCTATTCTTGATGCTTCATCTAACCCTTGAGTTAAAGGGTTACCCCCTGGAACGGAGTTAATTAAGAAAAACGTAATTGAAATTACGATTAAACCAATAACAAAGAACTCTAAGATAATTTTGAAAAACTTCCATGAAGTTTTCAAAATTGGTGAGTCAATTGCTAATAGTCTTTGTATTAAAGTAAGTTCTTCAATCCGTTTTTTTCTAAAGATAACAGCATTATCATTAATTTCATAAGTTCTGTTATCTTCTAAAACTATTTTTTCCAATTTCTTCTATGCCTCCCTTGTTCTTGGTAGCCCTTCTCTTGGTGGTTTAGTGTAATCATAAGCATATTGTAATGAGAATTTGTATAAACTATCAACACCACCAACTTTAGTTACTTCCCAGTTTGTATCTACTTCCATTAACGGAATGATTAATCCTGAGTCACGAATCACTTTTTCAAGCGATCCGATGAATTGATATACAAAATCTAGGTTTCAGTTTTCTTCAATTTCTTGATCACTAAAGTTACCTGAGAAGAATGATGATAATCTTGAAGAATAATCTAATGTACTTTCATTGAATTTTGGTAATGATAGTTCAATGAATTTCTTCCAGAAGTTTGGCGTTTTAGCTTTAATCGCTTCATCGTTTGATTTAAGAGTATTGATTTCTAATCTTACTCTTGTATCATCTGTTAATTTTGCAATCTCATCAACTGTTTTAAATGAAGGTAACATTAAATTGAATGCATAATGTAATCTTGATTTTTTAATGTTTTGATTACGCCTTTGATTCACTTGATCGCGTTCAACTGGTCATTGATCAATAATAATGTAATTAACTAAAGCGCTAACATATTTTTCAGAATAACGATTATCTTTATATTCTGGTTTAGCTTCAGATAGTTTAGTGATAATCTTAGCTAGGTTTTGATTCGTAAATTTATTTAGTTCAAAAGCGCTTGGTGTAGTTATTGCTTGATTGTATTCTGTAAGAATACTTGGATCATTATTAATAATATTTTTGATTAGATTAATATCTGGAGTTAATAATGATAATCTAGAAACATTAGGATCAGTTTTTTGTAATGCATCAAGAATTAATCCTGCTAAGTAATCTGTATAAGTGTATGAACCAACAGGGTTTTCTTTAAAGCCAATATTTTTTTGTGTAAAGCTATCAATTCCATCTTGTTTGAAAAAGGTTAGCACACTGTCTTGTGGTTGACCACCACTAAAACGGTCATAGTTTTGATAAATAATATCGTATTGACCTTTTTCGATATAACTTGCAAAGATGTTTTCTGGTAATGATTTTTCTTCAATATTAACATAACCGTTGAAAGCGCTATTTAAAGCTTGTTTTAAATAAGTTCCGCCTCTTACTTGTTCATCTCCACTATTATCTAGGAATGTTAGATTAACTTGTTTTAAATTAGGGTGTTTAGCTTTAAAACGATCTAAATAAAATTTGGCAGTTTCTAAATCGTGTGTTAGATCGTGACGGTTACTCTTTTCAAAATTAAACCCTTTAGATAAATGTACAACAAAGTCGTAGTTTTGTAAATCGAATTCTTTACCGTTTTTAGCTTTCGCTTTTTGTCCTTCAAAGAATAATTCTAGATTCTTACCATCAAATGCTTTGTGTTGTCCGTATGCTGTTCAAGTATTTACAGGGAAACTGAAGTCTCAACCAACAAATCGTAAAACCTCATCACGGTTAATTGCGTAATAAATTGCGTTTCTTAAGTCCTGATCTTGAATATAACTATCAGCATTAGATTCAAGATCTAGATTTAATCCATAAGCAATTGTTCCAAACCCTTGGTTTTTATTCAAGAAATTCTTAATCTTAGGATCAGCTCAGTAAGAGTTGATTTTATTAGCCGGTATATATGTTTGAGCTATATAACCATCTTCAAAGAATAATGCATTTGTATTTCGGTTTTGTGAGAAATAAATCTTAATTTTGTTTGATATCGTATTCTCTGCATCAAAATAATCATTATTCTTTTCAAGATTAATATAACCATTAGGTCCTAATAAGATGCCATCATTCTTAGGAATAATAAATGGTCCATTGGTTAAGAACTTATCTGGTTCTGAACCATATTTATCAATCCCACCACCTACTGTTTCAACATATCTTCGATTGATTGGGTATAAACTTTCTAGAATTGTAAATACTAAATAACTCACATTAGGCGTTTGGTTTTCATCAAATATTAAAGTAAATGAGTTTTCGTTTTTAGATAATGTTTGAATTGTTCCTAATAGGTTTGGTGAGTTCTTATCAAACACCTGATAAGGGTTACAATAAGGGTTTTTAATTAATTTAATTGTTACTTCTTTATTATCAGGTGTAGTAATCTTGAAGTCTTGAATTTCTTTATCAAGACTAAATTCTGGGTTTTTTTCTAAATTCTTAGCAATAAAATCATTTTCATAATCTAAGAATAATTGCCCTGTGTAGAATCCAAAGTTTTTAGCAGCAGTTTTAATCGCTTCTACTTCTTTAGTATCAATAGGTTGATTATTACTATCAAATGTTTGAGATTGATATAAATCAGTTTGTTCTGGATCTTGAATTCATTGGTTTAGATCTTTATTAAAGATGTATTTTCTACGACCAAATGGGTTTTTATACGTCTTATTAAATTTAGATAAGTAATCTCTTTGCGCATCAATAAATTTATCAGCACCCCTAAAACCATATCTTCTAATCGTATCAAGTTTTTGGGAACCAGTATTTAAATCTAGAATGTATTCTAAATAGTCCCTAATATCTTGAGCAGTACCAAAATCTCCGTTAGACCAACGGTTTTTCTTAACGTTGGTATAACCAGTTATCGCCATAAAGTTGTTGGTATTTCTTGGATTTCTAAATCCGTATAAAGTAGCACGGTTTTTAAGGTCACTACCAGCACCAGAGTCATCAGCTAGACCCCCAACAATGTTTCAATCATCAATTGAATAGAATGATGAACCAATTCCACCAGTTCCATCATCATTTAACAGATCTTCCTTATTTGTTTCTAGGTACTTATCAAAGTTTGATGTTGTTCGGTCTTGTGGAATATTAATTAAACCAAATTTATAGTTACGTTTAGAAGTTAAAACTCTTTTTAGCGTATTACTTGGTCCGTTTTTAATATAAGAATCCACTAAAGATGGAACAATTTTATCTAATGAATTGTACTTAATATAGTTTAGTGTATTGATTGGATCTGTTACCAATCCTAGATCATAATCAGTTTTATTGATTTCTGGCGAATTTTTTAAAACAGGTTTGTCTTGTTTTTGTGTATTCCCACAAGAGCTGATTACAAAAGATAAAGGTATAACCCCAAGGAATGCTAACTTGATCGTTTTCTTTAAATTAAACTTCATTCTTATTTATTATCCTTTAAAAATAATTAGTTATTAACGTTAAATTGGTAATCAACACTTATAACTGTTTTAATTTTTTTGTTGTTTTGATCATCAGTTGTATTCATGTTTTCAATCTTAATAGGAGATTGTTCTACTGCTTTAGCATTTTCTGAAATGTATTGAACATTCCCTAAATCTAATGGTTCAACAAATTGGTAATCACTATCAACAAAATCAATTTGGTAAGAATGACCAGGTTTTAATAATGCATCACGATATTTACCCATAACAGCGTAATCTGTTAGTCATGATGTATAACCATAGTCTTCTATTGTTTTCTTAGTTGATGCATCACCTTGTTTTTGCAACCAGAAGATGTTATTAGTTTTCTTTGTATTAACTTTTAGATATACAGCTTGGTTAGTTCTTTCATCAGTAAATCTTAAATAAGAAATTTTCTTAGCTAGATCATTTGAAACATAACCATATAAAGCTAACGCGTCAAGGTATTTGTTTCTAAATAAACCTGATACCGATCTCTTAGATACACCATAGTTATATAGTTGTGATAAGAAGAATGCTTCTGGTCTATTAGTTACTTTATTACCTTTGAAGTCTTTGGTTCTAATATTTGAATCAATAATTGGATCTCGATTATCATCATATAATGTTGAACCAATTGTTTCTTTTTCAAAGTGATCTTTGAAATATCCATTATTCTTAGATATGAATCTACCAAAGTAGTTAGATGATCTTGATTCACGATCTTTGAATACTTTTTTAGTAAATTCACCAAAGATTTTCTTTCTTAATTCAGCTTTAAGATCTTTAAAGTCGTTTTGTGCTTTTTTAAGAGCTTCACCCGCTTTAGTTTGTTCAGCTTTAGCGGCAACAACAGCTTCGTTCATCATGTTGTTACTATTATCAGCTAGAACTTTATTAAAGTTAGCTTCAGCTTGTTTAGCTGCTTCAACAGCTTCTTTTATCTTTTTAAGAGGTTCAACTTGTTTAATAATAAGTTCTTCATAGTATTTAGTATATCTAGGTCCTACAAAGAATTTTTCTAATGAACTAGCAAGATCTGTAATCTCGTATTTAGCTTCATTAAGTTTAGCAATCTTCGTACCATCAACAATATAATCTAGACCACTAATAGCTTCAGATAAACCTTTTAGATAACTTGGCGTATTAACAAAGTCTTCTGAATTAGGTACATATGTTGTTTGAACATAGTCTCTAGTTAATGTTTCAGCAATTGAATACACATAGTCCGTAAATTTATCATTTAGTAACGGTTCAATTCTTGTGTCGTTGTAGTTGATTACATCACTTGAAGATAACCCTGGTGAGAAGTCACCGAATAAGAAGTCAGAGAATAAGAAATCAACTTTACCTCTGTTAGCGTATCATAGAATGTTACCAGATAACAGTAATAAGTCGTGTAAGCTTAGTCTGTCTTGTACTTCTGTTAATTTGTTATCAGTAATGAATTTTGCAAAGTATTTTTGCAATCTGTCTGCATCGAAGAATACAGCAGCATCTAAATCTGGAGTTAATTCATCAACATAGTATTTGTTGAAGTTTCTATCCAACATTGTAATTCCATACAATTTAGAAAATACAGCTTGGTTTTTAACTAAATCTGTAGCAGGCGAGAAGTCTTTAACAGTGATGAATAAGTTAGAGTGTCTGAATAAGTAAATAGCATAGTTTGCTAATGCTTGATCTTTTGCAGTAGAATTAGAACCTGCTGCAGTTATCGCATCTCTTAACGGTTTGCTTTCTTCAGATGTATCAGTGCTAACTAATTTTTCAATTTCAGCTAATTCAAATTTAGATTTAGCATAATCAACATTTCAGTTATATTGTTTGGTTGTAGAATCATAAGTCGCTTTAGAATAGTCTAAAGAACCGAAATCTAATAATTCACTTAAATCATTAAATTTAATTGATGTTTTTTTAGCAGCTGATGCATCTATTTGATAAATTTCAGCTTTCTTATCAGTTTTTACTGAATTGATAAGTTTCTTATCTAGATCACTGATTGAAACAGAATATGGATTGAATGTTAAGAAGTGGTTTTTTCGAATTTCTTCTATAGCCGCAGCTCTCTCTTCTGCTGTAGGCGCAGCTGCTGCTCCGCCAGAAGTTCCTTGTTTCTTTCCAGCGTTTGAAATTTTACCGTTTAAATCAACAACTTTTTCTAAAACATTTTTTGACGAACTGTCTTTCTTTGTTTCAACATAAGAAATGAAAGTGTCGAAACCAACTTTACCTTTAATAGTTGTACGTAAAAGACCAGCAGCTTCTAAAAATGAATATATAAAGTTTTTATTAAATAGCCCAGATGTTACTTTTAAATCATTTTCTCTAGCAACACTTTTTATTTGTTTAGAAATACCATCATCAACATTCGCTATTTCACCTAAGAATCTATTGCCGCTAACAAAAGGGAAAACATATTTATTTAATTTAGAAAATTCTGAATTAGAAGGCGCATCTTGTTTTAATAAGGCAAGTATTTTATTAGCATCAGATTTTACATATGCATCAGAGCCACCTTTTCAAGTTCCATTTTTAATAGCATCAGCAATATCTTCTATGTTTAAATATCCTAGAACAATTGATTGAAATTCATTAGTTAAACCAGGAAGCAAGGCAAAATAACTATAACTTTGACGAGTATCATCGAATCCGTTTTTAGTAGGATCTAATTCATTTGCACCGTTACGAGTTTTAATTTTTTCAACTAAAGATTCTACACCTTGAGAATCAAATACTGTAGTAATTGAAGATGAAATTTCTCCACCTAAAACCGTACCTTGACCATCTCAACCATTGTCTGATAATCTCTTGTTAATAGTAGCGGTTATAGAATCAGTTATAATTTTTACTTGTTTATTAACATAAGCTAATTCATCATCAGATAATTCAACATTAAGCGGAACTTGAATAACTGGTGTTCCATCTTTGTTGAACATGTTGATTTTGGTAATTACATTATTTTTACCAGATTGTGTTTCGTAAATTTTAAATGTAAGTTTGTCTTCAGGCGAAACAAAAACTGATTTATTTAATAACGGATTGCCAGCACCATCAGTTAATTGACTAATAATAGATTTTGCTGTTACTTCAACCCATTTATATTCAGGAGTTTGCATTTCTTCTTGTTTTTTCATGAAAGCTTTAGCAATGCCTGAAATTGATGGGTTAAGTGTCCCCGAGTCAGAGTCAAAAGCGTTAGCAAAGAATAGATCACTTAAAGCAACACCTCGTAATTTCGCTGCTTCTACTATCCCTGCAAAGTCTTGTAAGAATCTACGTTTTTTATTTTTTAATACGTTACCAATCTTATCATTAGCTTTATCAGTTCCTCAGATATCTTCAATCTTTTCAGTTTCAAAACGAATTACTTTATTATTTTCATCCAAAATTCCGAATCTGAATCTAATGAATTTACCAGTATCAGTAACTTCACCATTCGCATTAACACGAACGATTTCTAAATTAGTTCTAGCTTCTAAATAATTGATTAAAGCTTCATAAGAATAGAATGAAGCGTCATTAGCTCCACCTCTAGTTGATAAACCACCAACGACTACTGGGTTGTTTTTATCAATATAAGCATTCCCTTGATCTAGTGTGTAGTGGTGACCATATTCGTGGGTCGCTACGTATTTCAAGAAGTCAATTGGTAACCCATCAAATCCAGGTACTAAAGCAGATAAAACTGTCGGAATCCCGATACGATCATTTGGTGTGAATCCTCTGAACTTACCTTCAACTACTTTGTATTGATAAACACCTGAATTATCAATTGATTGTTCAATGTGCGGTCCATCTAGTTGTCTTAATAGATAAGGATATTTTTTAACAACTTTTTTGATTAAACCATTATATACTTCAGCATACACTTGATAGCTTCTAGAATCTAATCCAGTTAATGGATTACCTTCTTCATCTTTAGCTTGACTGTCAGTTGGTGAATAGAATAACGAAATTGGGTTAATACCACCTTTATAACCAATTGCATCTAAGAAATCATCAAATCCTGCTGGTGAATAATCATTGCTTTTGTTTGCGACAAATTCTAATGACGTGTTAGTAGCTGGAGTTGTTGATAAATCTTGTAAATTAGCTTTTAGAGTGTATTCTTTAGCTTGTTCGTTAGTAGTTTTTTCAAAACTTAATAGTTTATATTTCTTAACGCGCTTTTGTTGAACTGGATAGATTAGTTCTTTAAGTTCATTATTTTCATTAATCGCTTCTACAAAAAGTTTATAGAAGTGATTAATATTTTTATTATCTTTATAAAGATAAAATTCTTTATCTTTATAAGCATCAATGTCATAGAAATTTAGGAAACTATTAATCTTATCTTTATATGTAGCTAACAATGATTTATATGAAATAAATTTATTATCAGTTAAATCATTTAGATCAAGTTTGATTTCTTTGGTTGTTTCTTGATTTTGATCATTCGTTTGACTTAAAGTTAAGCTAATTGAAGGTTGATTAGCACCTCTTGGAGCTTTAACTTCTTTGATCGCTTTAATTTTATAAGTACCAAAGTCTTGATAAGTAACACTAGCTAATGATGGGTATTTTTCTTTTAATGATCCTAGATCAGTTTCGCTAAAACTAGCACTTACAATAACTGGTTGTTCGTAAGTGGTTGATGTAACCATCATTGTTCTAGGATCTTTTGTTTCTGTAGGAGTTCCTAAATAAACTTTAACCGATTCATCTTTTAACTTACTAGGACGATAGATTTCACCAAATCCAGTTTGTAGATCATTTTTTAAAGCACTTTCAAACGGAATATTATTTAAAAAGTGATCTAAATTCTTTTTGCTAGCTTCACTAGCAAAAACACTATAAGTTAAAGCATCATCTGAGTTACCAACACCTGATAAAGAAGAATAAATTGGTAAAGAACCAAAGAAAGCATCTGGAAAGAATTTAATTTCACTTACTTCTTTATGTAATGTTGAGTGAGACCCTAAGGTAATAGCATTACCATTTTGTTCTACACCTGGAACTAATCTAAATGAATCAAGCGTTAAAAGATCAGGACCTCAAGCAACATTGGTAATAAATCAGTTACAGAATTCTAAGAATTGCTTTGGTCTTACTGCTAGTACATATTCGTCAAAGAAACTAAATGAACCATATTTAATTTCTAAAACAAACGGTTCACCATAACGTCTGAAATACTCATTAAAGAAATCATCAAAGCCATACTTTTTATTCGTATTATCTAAGAATCAGAATTTGGTAGCATCTTCTGATATCTTAGCCGTAACCCTAGATTTAGTTCCATTAATAATTCTAAGTTCTGGGTTTAATACTCCATTTTGATCGTAGATCTTAGAATAATCATTATCAAATAATGATTTATTAACCGGAGATAATGTCCCGTTTTTTTCATTCGAATTCTCTGCGAATCCAATCATAGCACCAACGATACTACCAGATCCAACAGCGATTACTCCAAGTGCCAAACCTACTTTAAAGAGTAATGATTTTGATTTTAATGATCATTTTTTTATCATTGATCTTGTATTTCCTTTTCTTTTTTCTGTAACTGCGTTAAAAAAATAGTGATTGCCCACTTCCTGAAGCAATCACTATTTTTATATATCTTTAATCTGTATAGGTCGCTTCTGTGTGTTCTCTTCTTCTTATACCAAGCAACCGCGTTAAACTTTATTATTGTTTATTTATCAATTACCCAGCGAGTCTTTATTCGTGTTATCAATCTTGTTCATAATAATAAACTTAGAAGACATCTTATTGATATTCTTCTTGTTTCTATTATTATCATTGATAATCACTAAACTGTGAAATTGATAGTTTTTTAACATAATTACTAAATCTATTATAACATAAAAACACTAACTATAAGATTTTTATATTTAAGGCTTGTAATTATAACCATATTCAGATAATGGTAATACTAAACCACCCATACGTTCATTTTTAGAAATTAATTCATACCATTCTGTACCTTTATAATTAAAGATTCCATAAGGAGCTACAGAATAGTAAAAATTGGCTCCTTGTTGAATTAGTTTAGCTAAATCTCTTCATTTAATAAAAGCAATTAACCCAGCTCTGAAGATTCTTGCATTATCGCTGTCAAAATCATCTAAAAATCTGGCAGCCACCTCACCAATATTAGACTGCACTGCATTGTTTACATACGGTTTGTTCGATCAAACTGTATGGTTAATTCTTTTAACCTTGCTTACTTTAAGATTTTTTAAATATTTAAAAGTATCTACTGTATGTATCGTGTTAGATCTTAGGGAATTGATATCTAAAAAACTTAAACCATCAGCTCGATTAAAGCTTTGAACTAACGCAACAAGATCAGTAGCGCCGTATTGTTGAACAATAGTCTTAGGAACTTTTTTATTAGTTAAAGTATTTTGTAAAATGTTGAAGTAGTTTTCATTTTTCTTGAAAACAATATCGTTATCTGAAATACTATTTAAATAATAAGGACCTATATAATAAGCGTTATTTAATAATGCTTGGTTGGCATTATTATTCTTATTACTATACCCACCAAAGATATTGGCTATATCAGATCGATTAGTGTCTACTTGGTTGTCGCTATTTAACACAATCTTACCTAGAGTTGAGTTATCCTTATCTTTCTGAGTTGATAGTCTTAAGTTTTTAACACTATCAGCTAAATGAGGACGTGGTCTGAATGCTCCGTTATTAGAAATAAAGATTAATAAATTAAAGTAAGGTTTAGTTAGATAAATATTTAATTTATCATCTTGAGTTTGAGTAAAATCACCGATATCATAATCGTTTGAATTCACTTCAACATCAGGATGTGAAATTGTTTTAGTTAAATCAACATTAGCTTGATTTAGGTAGTTACCATTAGGATTGATACCTAACTTATTAGATAGATGGTAAATTTCCATCCCTCTTTCCCAATCTTTAGCTGATAGTGACCATTGATCTTCACCTTTGTAGTTTTTTCATTTGAAGTTTGTATCAATATCGAATTCATATCTAGTAGCTTTGAATACCGCCGCATTTAGTTTTGGTTCACTGATATCAATATTATAAGAATCATAAAGGACTGCTTTTTCTTCTTCTGATAAAGCGTTTTTATCTTGATCTTTACGCAAGATAACACTTAATAAGTTGTTTTCTTTATCATATAACTTAATTTTTTTAGCAAGCTCAAGTGTTACTATTTGTTTAGCATCAGTAGCTTTAGTAGCTACATCTTCGTATTGAATTGTAGTAAGCCCAGATAAAGTAGTATCAAATCCAAATTCACTAACAGTAAATAGTTGTTCATTAAGTGGAGCTCATCTTCCGTCATTAATAAACGGATTAAATTTAATTGCTGTTCTTAATATCGAGTTATCATCTGGTGCTACTATATCTCTATATTGAATTGAATCAATATAACCTCAACCTGGTTTAATTAAGATGCGATTAAACTCTTCTCGACCTAATGAATGCGTAGGTAAAAACAATAATCTAGAATCTAAAAAGTCAATTAAAAATTTTGAGCGCTCTTCTGAAGGAACTTCATCAGTCGATCCAAATTGTCAATCTGTAAGAATCAATGAAAAATTATTATTATCAAAACTAAATAATGCATTGTTATCTTGTTTTGACTGTTCAAAACTATCAGTAAAATTTTTAAATACTTTATTAGATAATAAGTATTCCTTCAAGTTGTTAGCTACAACAACGAAATATTCTCCCTTTTTATTGATATATTCATCAGTTTTTTTAGTAATCAATACTAAAAAATCATATAAAGGTTTAATTGAATTGTTAAAATATTGCGTTCAGAAATAGACTTCTAAATAAGGAGCTATATGTTGGTATGTTGTAGATCAACGTAATGAGCCTAGAGTAGAATTACCATTCGGGTTTCAGTCGGGAATTGAAATTCTAGCTGATTGTGGATTATTAAAATTAAACTTAATTTTATTATTAGATAGGTTTTCAATAGCATTTTTAAGATTATTTCAATAATCTGATTGCGATAAACTAAAACCCACATCTAATGATTTATAGTTAGCAATAAAAGGTTTGGTGCTAGTTGCTCCATATGAATCTAATGCTTTAAGTCAAGTATCGTAATTAACTTGGATATCTCTTAAACCTGAAGCATCTTTAATAACAAAACTTTTATTTTTATCAATATAAGGACTATCAACTTGCGAGTTTCTAGCACAAGAAGAAACAATAGTTGCGCATAATAAACCGCTAATAGTTAAAAACCTTCTCGTTTTTTTTAATAATTTGTTATTTTTCATTATTCTTAATATCTTCTATTAATTCTAACTAACAAACAGCAGTTTTTGTTAAATAACGCTTTTCTAAAATTTGTAATAAAAAACTTCAAGCTTAACGCTTGAAGTTATATTAGATATAAACTATAAAGCAAAACTATTCAGCAGTTTTTTCTTCTGTTGGTTTAGCTTCTTCTGTTTTAACTTGTTTTTTGTTAAAACCAGTACGATCACGGTTAACTACTGTTCTAGTTTCTTTTTTAACTAATTGTGGAATGTCAATTTCTTCATCCGGTTTGTAAGCAAACTTAGGAGCATTACCATTAGCAATAGCAACAGCATCACCTAATAAGTTAAGTAATAATGTAACCGAACGAATGTTGTAGTTATTAGCTGGAATTGGTAAAGTGATGATATTAGGATCAGAGTTAGTGTTACATAAAGCAATAACTGGAATCTTTAATTTTCTAGCTTCAGTAACTGCATTTTTTTCTTTAACTGGGTCATCAATAACTATAACGTGAGGAAGTCCTTGCATGTCTTTTATACCGCCAAAGAACTTTTCAAGTTTAGCTAATTTTTTCATGATCATGATTTGTTCTTTTTTAGTATATTTAGTCAAATCATTATCACGAGTATGAATCAATTTCTTAAGTTGATTAATTGAATTACCAATAGTTTTAAAGTTAGTTAAAGTACCACCTAATCATCTTTGATTAATGTAGTAAGTATTAGTTCTTTCAGCTATTGATTGAATTAATTCTTGAACGCCTTTAGATTTAGTTCCTACGAATAAAATGTTCTTTTTAGCTTTAGCTGCTTCTGTTAAGTAGTTAAAAGCATCGTGCAATCTTTGATTTAAAATATCAGAGTTAATTAAATCGAATTGTGCACTGAATTGTGACATATTTCTAGGAATAATGTAAGGCTTCATTTTAGGGTTTCATTTACGTTTAGCTACCCCGTTAAAAGCACCAACATCTAAAAGTTTTGTGTGAGTTACTAGAACTTTTTCTGTTGAATTTGCAGGCACTTGTTCTTCTTTATTTTGAACTGTTGATTGTGCAGGTGATTCTTCTGCTTTTACAGCTTGTGCTGATTCAACATTTATATCTTCAAATAAAAACATTTAAAAAAAATGTTCACCTTTCTTAATTAATATTAATTATTATATCTACTTTATATATTTTATTAAATAGACCTAATATATTTTAAACTAAAAATAAAGCTTATACTAAAAATTTCTCGCTTTTTCTTTAATTAGTTCTAAATTAGGATCCAAAATTGTTTTTGGTTCCTTATTTATATAGTCAACTTTAGTGCCACAAACTTTAATGAAATCAACTTTTGCTCCAATAAATTCGAAAGCTCCTTTAAGCATAGCTGATACATCACCAAAAGCGTATCAACCTTCAGGAGCTCCTTGAGTATTGATGATCATTACTTTTAAATGATCCATTAAACCAACTGATCCGCCTTTTTTTGAATATTTGTAACTAAATGTTTTATTAGCAACAAAAACTTTATCAATTCAATTTTTTAAAGTTGCTGGATAGTTAAAATTCGTCATAGGAGCAACTATTACTAATTTATCAACATTTTTAATTTGTTCAATTAAAGGATCTACATTTTCGTTTTTAAAGTATTCGCTAAAATTTTTAGAAGTTAATGTATCGCTAGCTTTTTCTTCTTCATTAAGATCTAATCATTCAATTGAATCAGAAGGATTTAATTTAGCATATTCGGTTTCAAAAGCTTTAGCTATTTGATAAGAAAAACTCGCATCATTGGCGATCGGCGAAGAATTAATAAATAGTATTTTACTCATAATTTGTTTAATTAATATCTCTAAATAATATGTATGTAAGAATATCTAAATTATACGACTATTATAATAATAGTTGCTCAGTTTGCTTTATCGCAATCTACTAATTAATTTATATGTTTATTACTGTGCTTGTTTAATTCCTTTGATTCATCTAATTCAAAATTATCTAAATGTTTATGTAGTCATTCTTGGATAGCATACAATCTACCGATTCTGCAATACGGCGTTCCATTTCTTGATAGACCATGAGAGTTATTTTTAAATAGTAATAATTTCGTATCAACATTATTAGCTAATAAGTTTGTATAAAGACCGTATGCTTGATCAATAGGGCAACGATAGTCATTAAGTGAATGAATAATTAATGTTGGAGTTTTTACATTTTTTATAAATGTTGAAGGACTTTGTTTTTTAACTAGTTCTTCGTTATATTGACCCTTACATATTTGGTCATTTGGAAAGTCTAACGCAATGTCAGAATTATAGAACATTGTTTGCCAGTCATATATACTTCTTTGAGTGATTGCGACTTTAAATTTATTTGTATGCGAAATCATTCAATTAGTCATAAAACCACCATAACTACCACCCATAACAGCTACATTGTTTTTATCAACATTTTTAGAATATTTTTCTTTAAATTCTTCGGTAAATTTAATTAAATCTTCATAATCAACAGTTCCATATTTCGATCTAATATCACTAAACTTTTCACCGTAACCATCAGATCCTCTAGGATTCATAAAAATTACAAATGCATTACAAGATGAAAGCATTCTCATTTCATGTTGGAATGATGTTGAATATGCAGTTTTCGGACCTCCGTGAATTTGTAAAACTACCGGATATTTTTTATTTGTATCAAATTTTTCAGGGTAAATCACATAACCTATATGTTTATAAGAATCGTTTTCAAATTCAAATGTCTCAATAGGTCTAAGTTTTTTGTAACTATTATTTATTTCTTGGTTATGATTAGTTAATCGATTTAATTCATTAGTCTTTGGGTTATAAAAATACAACTCATTAATTTCGTTTCATGTGATGTAATTTAATAAAAATTTTTCATCATTAATTTTCAAAAAACTTAAGATATTACCGGATAAATTCGATATTTTTGATATTTCTTTATTACTTATTTTAAATATTTCTTGTTTATCTTTATATGTCGATATTTTATAAACATCTTTATCGACATGACTAAGTTTTTTAATACCATAAGTATGATCAACATTTACAGAATCTCAAAAAGAAATATCGTATTTACTTTCAATTCTAGTCAATTCGCCTTTATTATCTAAGTTATACCAATCCCCATTTTGATTCATCCCTATTCTAGAATAATCATTAATGCTAACAATTAAACGGTTTTTATCGGTTAAATAAAAATCATAAATAGTCTTTTTATCTTCAATTCTAATTAGATATTTTTTTGCATTATTTAATAGATTAAACCATTTTAGACCACTGTATCGACTATTTATTTGATCCTTATTGTATTCTTGATAAGAATAATAAAGATTTGAATCATTTAGATAAAAATCTGTTACCATTTCATTTTTATCTGATAATTCCACTATCGTTTTATCTTTTAAGTTATATTTAACTAATTTGATTTCTTGGTTATGACAAAAATCACTAGAACCATCAGAGTAAAATGGAATTCTTCTTATGACTTCATATTTATCATTAACATTAGTTCTAATTAGCATTAGATAAGTATCTTTATCAAGAACTTTAATCTTATTAATTTCCGTATTCTCTAATTTCAAGAAATTAATAATCTTGTTTTTCTTGTAATCGTATACAAAAAACTTATCTTTCTTTTGAAGCAATAATTCTTCATCATTAAGTTTATTGACTATTGTATAGTTATCAAGAATTTTGCATCTTTTAGGTTTTTTATCGGTTAAATTAATAACTCATACTTTTTTATCGTATTTATCCTTACTTAAATTAAATTTATTAATTTGATAAAATATTATACTTAACTTATCCAAATATATTTCATTGTTAATAAATTGGTATTTAGATAGATCATTTATTTTTACATTCATGTTGCTGATGAAATAATTTATTAGTTTAATTACTTAATAATTATGTTGAATTTTTTTAATAAGACAATAAAAAGAATTATTTATAGCATTGGTTTAATTTTTATTCTAGTACTTGGAGGAGTGGGTACTGCAGGATATATATTTAAGGAACAGATATCACAATTTTACGAAGGATTTCAAGATCGTAATAATGGTTTATTAAGTCAAGCAAAGGATGTTTTAAATAGAGTAAATGAAATTGTTACCAATCAGGATATTTTAACTATTCCTATGAAAATTAACAATACTGTTGATACAGTTGGCGGTGGTTTAAATAACTTTAAAGGAATAATTGATGAGACTAAACATAATATAGCTAATGTCGATACATCTATCGATGAAATCAGAAATAAACTTAAGAAATACGAAAATGTTTTTACATTAACTAATAGTAGATCTGATTATGACGAAACTATGATGAAATTGAATGAATTTCAAAGAATAGCGAGAAATTTATCTGATACAGTAATTCCTGAATCAAATAAAATATTAAGCAATGTAGAATCAGGTTTTGATGAAGCTAAACGATTGGCTAAAGTTATCGATATTTCTGAATTAGCAGAAGAAGTATCTAAAACCATTACTCCAATAACTAACATCGTTGATAAATTAGTAATTCTGAATAAAGAGGCTACCGCCGAAAAATTTACGCATTATTTAAATCTTGTTTCTCTTAGTTTAATGGGTGTTAGCGGCGGCTTATTAGCTCTAAGTATCTTAAGTTTAATACTAAGATCTATGTTCTATAAATCTATTAAAGGTTATGTAGTTAAACGATCTAGAGCTGTAGATCAACTATCTGACTTCTTTTCAGAAGCTTGCAGAATATACCCTGAACTTAAATCTGAATTAGGTATAGATGAAGAATAGAATAACTATCAACAACTCAAAAACAAAATATGAATTTAAAAAAAATAAAAATCGCATCATCTATATTGTTGTTAATGACTCCACTAATTTTAGGTTCTTGCAATAAACCAAGTAATTCATCTGTTATTGGTAAAAAGAAAGATAATAAGAATCCTAGCGATTCTTCTGAGTCTAAATCAGAAACGAAAAAGGAAACATATAAATTCGAAGCGACAGGTTCATACGGAAAGATTAATCTCAAAAAATTAGAATTAACTCTGCAAAGCAAATTTACTGATGTAAATAATATAAAAAATGCTTTACCCCCTCGATCTGGTCAAATTGTACCATCACCTTTTAATTACCTAGAAGCTTTTAAAGGTAACAAAAATAAATTAACTAATAGTGCATTTTTTGATGATGGTGGTTTTGTTGTTATTCAGCTAACAGAAAATGATCTAAAAAATTTTATAAACAATGTAAAAATAAATGATAAAGACTTATTTCTTTTTAAAGATTCTTTAGGTCTTAATAAAGATGTTTATAACTATAGAGTAGGTCTTAGTGAAAACGATACCAATGATTTAAGATGAGGTATAAGAGGCGTTGAAGTAGATGAAGTTAATAAAAATGTCGCGTTCTATTTAAATATCAGTTATGGTTTTAACTTTATAAGCGGAACACCTCACACAATATGAACACAAAATATTGGTGTATTCACTCTTAAAAACGCTTTTTAATTAGAATATGATTAAAAATAGCCTTTATAGGCTATTTTTCTTTTCTTCATTTTAATCAATAATCATTCATTAGTTTTTCGTTGTAATTATGATCTTGTTGATCATAGTATTTTTTGTTTCGAACTTCTCTAGGTAAATAATCCTGATCTACTCAGTGATTTTTATAATTGTGAGGGTTTTTGTATTTTTGAAAATTATATAAAGGGTTAGAAGTATCAAATGCATTCTTTTTAATATGCCAAGGAACGTCATGAGCTTCACCACCAAATACATCTATTAACGCATTAGATATTGATTCGTAAGCACTACTAGATTTTTCTGATAGAGCCATTTCAATAACGATACTACTTAGTATTTGATTAGCCTCTGGAAAACCTACTTCTTTAGCCGCTTGAGTTGCTATATAAACTCTAGAGCATAATTCTGGATTAGCTAGTCCAATATCTTCGTAAGCACATGCAATTAATCTTCTTGATATTGTTGTTAAATCTTTAGTTGCTATTAATTGCGCAAGATAATAGACAGCGGCATCAGGATCAGATCCTCTTATTGATTTTTGTAAAGCAGATTTTAAATCATGAAATTTATCTCCATAAGAAGATAATGAAAGATTATTATCAATCACATTTTTTAAAATATCATCGGTAATTTCGATATTTTTATAATATGTATTCAATAATTCTATGATGTTAATCCCTTTTCTTAAATCACCACTTACAATATGCGATATCTTATAAAGAATATCATCGTTTATATTGGTTATATTTTTATTTTTAATAATCTTTTTATAACCTTCAAAAAGTTCTGTGCTAGTCGGATTAGTTAATCTAATTGTATGAACTCTGGAACGAATAGCCGGATTGATACTGAAATATGGATTTTCGGTTGTTATACCGAATAAATTAAACAACTTAGCATCCAATCCTTTAATTAATATATCTTGTTTATCTCTATGTAATCGATGAATCTCATCGATAATGATGACACATTTATCAAATTGTCTAGATTTATCGATGAATTCTTTCAATTCTGTTAAGCTATCACTAGCAGAATTGAATTTATAACTTGGTAAATTCATCTCTTCTATTAATAGATTACAAAGTGTAGTTTTACCTATTCCTGGTTCACCAGTTACTAATAAAGAGTATGGTTTCTTAAGTTCAACCATTCTCTTTAATAATCCGTATTCATGAAATAAATGTTTTTGCCCTATTAAATCATCTATTGATTTAGGAGAATAAAACGGTTCTTTATTTTTGTTTGATACAAAAAGCATATAAATTAGAACTCTTTAAATTATATTTATCAGCTAAATATTTACAAGCATCTTTAGGGCGCATATTATATTTAATTAAAAGGTTTAATTCTTCAATAATTGATTCATTTATTTCGCAATGATTTTTATTAATAGATGGTTTGTTGATTAATAAAACAAATTCACCTTTATATTCAATTTTACCGATAATTTCGCTAATTTTTCCGAAATAGAATGTCTCAAATTTTTTAGTTAATTCTCTAGCTACACAAACTTCTAAATCAGGAAAGCTTTCTTCTATTATTTCTAATGTACTTTTGATTCGATGAACTGCTTCATAATAAATTAAAGTAGATTGATATTTTAACCTTTCATTAAGTTCGTTAATAATTTCCTGTTTTTTATAACCGAAAAATCCGCCATAATAAAATCTTGAACTATCAAACCCGCTAGCAGCTAATGCGCATAAAGCGGCATTAGATCCATTAATACATATGATATCGTTATAATTATTATTTCTTAGATAATTAACTAATTTTTGACCAGGGTCGTTAATGCAAGGAAAACCAGCGTCGCTTACAATACCTACATCATTATTTTTTAGATATTCACTAACTTCATCAAATCTAGATGTCTCATTAAACTTGTGATAGCTGATTATTTTTTTATCAGCGAAATTAATATTTAACAGATTAAGTATTTTTTTTAAATTATCCGTGTGCTCAGAAAAAATAATTTGCAAATCATTTAAAACCGATATTGCTCTATTATTAATTTCATTAAGATTCCCTATCGGTAATCCGATTAAATACAATGCCATATCTTAATTTTAATTATTTAAAATTAAATTGATAAAATCAATATGTTGCTTAAAACAAAGCATTAATGAAAAAATATATTGACAATAATTCGCTATCTAATTACAAATTCAATATTAACGGCTTAAGAGCAATAATATTTATTGGAGTTGTTAGCTCCTTAGCTTCAATTGGATTTTTAGTGATTGGCGGCCAACTATCAGTTGGTTTTAAAATTTTTTTGAACCTAATATGATTTCCTTTTATAGGATTAGGATATTGCGTATCAGCTATCGCGTTAGGATTTAATATATATACAGATAAGCATTTAACTTTTAAGCAATATATTTATAAAAATAAACTTTTTTATTTTTATTTTTATATTGCTGCTTTTATAATTATTTTGATATTTGTAATAACTTTAGTAATTTTACAAAATAAGAATGATAAGTTATTAGAACTAGGAATAACTGCTCTTAAAGAAATTGAAAAAGATCAAGTTATAGGATGGGGTACTGATCCTTATAAATGATATGGTTACATTTTCTTGTATACATTATTTCCGACTCAAAACTATAACATTATCGGAACCTCTTTTATTGTATCTTTATTTTGATTTAATTTATTCGGTTTTTTAATCATTAATTTTTTGAATAAGAGTGGTTTTGCTGCTAATACATTATTGATTGTAACCCTTATCTCTTACTGTTTTTTTACGCACATTTCTAGCCTGATAGCCAATGAATTTCCAACTATAGGAATGGATAATCCTTGGTTATCTAAAATACATAGATATAGTTCATTTATTAATACGATCTCTTTATTTTATTTTGGATTGTATATGAGGAAATATATGAGAATTTGAAAGTTTAAATTCTCGGTTTTGATGTTATCTATTTTAACTGCTATTGCTATAGTTGCTCAAACTATTTTAGATTTTAAAACCAATCGAATAAATAAATACAATTTCGCTTTAGCTAGCGGATATGCTTCGCCTTTAATATTTTTATTGTCATGATTATGAATTAATAGCTGTGTAGGATTTAATCTAGAAAGTAAAACAACTAAAAATAAATTTATTAATTCATTTAATAAATTTAGCAAACATATTGGTTTTTGTTACCCTTTATGATTTCAGTTAGCTGGATGAACTTCAAGGTTTATATATGGTTATTTAATATTACATATAATTTTTGGTATCGATGTTGAACCTGCTTGATATCCATTAACATTATTAAGATTCGCAACGAATCAGGACACGAATAATATATTGTTTAGTTTTTTAATTATCTTTAATGTAATAGTTATTCCATTTATGTATTATTTACCAGCTAAATATTTATTAAAAGCATTAAATAAAATTGATACATATATTCAAAATAAAAGAAAGAATAAAATAAGTTTATAAGTATAAAAAAATTACCCTATTTACCAAGGAATCTAAAAATTAGAATCATTGTGTTAATAAGGTAATTTTTTTATTTAATGGTAATAGTATCTTCGAAAACAATTCTACCAGATAAAGTATTAAATACAGGACATGTTTTATGTGCATATTTAATAATTTCTTTGAATTCTTCTAGAGTTTTATTTGATTTAACAATTCAGTGAATTGATAACTTTCTAAGACCGTAGTATTCATCAGCCGGTTCAGGATCTCTTCAAGCTTTAACTTCCATTTCTAATTCTTGAAGTTCTAAACCAAATAATTTAGGACCGTAATAATTGATTACACTAATTTCACATCCACATAAACCGTTAAGAAGCGCTTCTAATGGAGTCATCCCTTTGGTTGTTGTAGCATCCATTAAGATTTCGTGTTTAGAAGTCATTCCTGTAACTGTTTTATCTGAGTTTAATTTTGCTTTTATTTCGTAATTTTTTGTTGCCATAATAAACAAGTATTACATAATAAAAAAATAACAGTGTTAAGAGACACTGTTATATAGATTTTATTTTTAAAAACTATGCTAAAAGATCTAGTTTTCTTAATGTTCTGATCGTTCTAGCTGAAACCTTAACAGATAGCACACCACGATCAGTTTTTACTTTAACTTTTTGCAAGTTTAAGTTTCAACGACGCTTGGTAATGTTTAGGGCGTGAGAACGATTATTTCCCGCTAAAGGACCAAGCCCGGTTAGATCATCTCTACGAGCCATATTTTGTTTTAATTATTTACTATACCTGTATATTTTAACATATTAACAATAACTTTTAAAATATTTTAAAATCTTGTTATGCTTAAAATATTGTCTATTAATCAAATTGATCATAAGATCATTAATAAGATCAAAGCTTTAATCTTTGATAAATTCAATTTAAACAAGAATATTATCCCTTTTTTATTAAAACAAAAAGTTGAGAAACTATTTATTAGTTGAGCTTTAATGAGAGCTACAAAAATTATTATTGATGAGCAATCAAATAGTTATCTTATTTATTCAGATAACTCTGAAAATATTAATAAGAAATACCAACAAGACTATATCGAAACAATGAACACTTTTGAAAATCTAGATAATGACGAAAATAAGGGTTCATTAAAATCGATTATTCAAAGGTTTAAGAACTTGTTATTAAAATACGAAACATTGATTTTAAACGATGAAGTTCAAAATGATATAAGAGGCTTTGATCAGATATTATTATTACTTGCAAATGATAATAAATTCTTGTCCAATGCAAAAGCATTAATAGACAACAACAAAGAACTATTTGGATTTAGCGCATCACACATTAATTATTCAGATTATGAAGATAATGGTATGTACCAAATCATTAAAACTCCTTTTGTTGTAAATAATATACAAATAAAAGATTTCAACACAAAGGATGTTGAAATCTTCTTATATTCTTCTAAACAAGCTATTGATTAATTTTTAGCTAATACTTGATAATTCTCTTTCTAATGTTTCTCTAGAACTATCTGAATCTTCGTTGTTTTTATTCAAACTTTCAGTTCCATCCGGATTAGATAAATCAATCATATCCAAATCATTAGGATCTTTAGGTTGAGATTTATCTTCTTTGATAGTTTCATCTGTACCTGAAATACCATTCCCTAAATCTATACTTTTAAGTTCGTATTTCAATAAAACGCCATCTAAACGTGATAATCTATCAAATTTAGAAAACCCTTCTTTTTCATAAGTGCAGTCACCAGAATGGGCTAGAATTGCGTGTTTGATTCATTCAAATTCTTTAAAGTTAGGTTTTCTATCCTTGTTAGCAAAACGATAAACATTTCAATTAATATCAGGTCTGCCATCAGCTCCTGTGCCGTTACTTGGAGAAAAATCATAACTTAAAAGCATGAAATGCTGATCGTCTAATAAGAAATAGTAAGTTAAGAATGAATCAGTAACTTCAAGAGGAATTCTTGCATCTTCTATGTATTTTTCGTTAGCAAAATTAAGATCGTTTTTAAGATCACTTTCACTGTCTACAAATTCTTTTTTTCTTTCATAGAAATCATCTGATAATTTTACACCTTTACAGCGACTAGCTTTATCAAATATTTCTGTATCTACTTTGGTATAACCTCAAGTTAATGTTTTTAAATTAGATAAGAAATAATATCATTTTTCCCGCATTTTAGACAAAATTATTTCTCGATTAGCATGGAAAAATTTTAAGTTATTTTTAAATTCTTCTAATCATTCCTTAGAGGGTTCTTGTCGTTTTTTTCAGTCACTGATAAAAATGTCGTCCTTATCAGTAAAAATCTTTGGTAAGAATAAATCAATTGGATTGCTTTCACTTTTTAAGTTAGGCATGCCATTCAATAATAAATCTTTTCGTTCTTTCGGAATAGAAAGATTACCGCAGCTAGATAAAAACACACTAACTAACGAAAAACCTGCTAATACATTACTTATTCTCTTAATTGTTTTGTTTTTCATATTCTTTTAGCTTGCTTATATAAAATTCTTCTAAGTCTTGTTTGTCAGTTTCACCAGAATAGATCAAATGACCTTTTTCAATTATTGTAACAGAATCAGCGTATTTTGACATTTCAGATAAATTATGGGTACTTATAAAGATCGTTTTTTTATTTTTAACTAAATCAGATAATATTTCCAACAATTCTTTTCTAGCTAATGGATCTAAGTTTGTTGTCGGCTCATCCATGATGATTACTTGTGATTCATCAATCAAACATTGAGCTAACATTATTTTTTTCTTTTGACCACTTGATAAATTGTTTGGATTTTTGTTTAATAAATGTTCGATATTTAAATCTTTAGCAACCTTATTTTTGCGTTGTTTAGCTTCTTCTTTTGAGTATCCAGACAATAATGCAAAACCATATAAGAACTTATCAACATTAAAATTCGTCGGAAAAATTGATGTTTCTGGAATATAACCAATTAATTTTTTAGCGTAAATAGAGTTATTAAGATGACCATTAATTAAGATAGATCCATCAAATTCAACATTAGCATTAATAATCGATTTTATAGTAGTTGTTTTACCAGAACCATTTGAACCGATGAAGCAATGAAATTGACCTGGCTGAACTTGGAATGATATATTATTAACCGCTAAAAAATCACCTTTATATTTTTTAGTAAAGTTCTTTACTTCAATAATTGGATTCATATTATTTAAACTCTCTTCTTCTGTATGTAAAATATACACTTGTTATTAAAATCAGATTTAACGCTACTCAAAATAAGTATAGTCCGTATGCAGGCACCGCATCTTTTATTCTTTTAACTGAATAAAAATCTTTAACCTTAATAAATAGATTTTTATCCTTAACTGGATCTAATTGCATTCTTGCAACTTGAATAACGGTTGTTGAGTCATTATTTGGATCAGCGTCAGGATTATTAATCGTTCTTAATATTGGTCTAAAATCTGAATAACCACCAATGAAGTATTTATCACCGTTAATTAGTGTTACTTTTATTTGTTCACCTAAATATTTTTTAGCATCTTCAAGCAATGGTGAATTATTAGCGCCATTTTCTAAGAAGAATAGTTGGTATGCAAATAAAGTGTATAAATAAATTTGTTTTTCAAGATCGTTTAATTTATTAAATTTAACATTTAATGGATCATTATATTTTTTTAATAATTCCGGTAAATTTGCATGAATATCACTTAATAATTTCTCAAAATTACCATCATTATTTTTTGTAATAACTTCTTGAAAGAAATTAATATTGTTTTTGTTTTTTAAACCTTCTTCAATGACATCTCATTTAATTCTTCCGGCATAATTATCGATAGTTGAGAATCCAAATGTATCTTGCGGAAGTAGTGTTTCAGCATTAGCATTTTCTCAAGCATAAATAATTTCATTATCAGTTGTTAATGGTAAGTTAGGTACTAAGTAACCACCTTCAACTCCAGTTGATAAATCTTTATTTTCTTCTAATTCATAGCTATATCTTAAGTTATCGTTTTGAGAATAATAAACAGTGTCGTTTAATAATGAAGATTTATAAATTGAACGAGTGTTTAAGAAATCTCCACCATTTTCAGAAAAAGCTAAACCAAATTGTAAAGGAACATTTAATCAACTCATAAATCGAAAGATGATTGAATTATCTTTAGCGTCTAAGTAATTTAATTTAATAGCATCTTTTTCAGCTCCAATGAATCCTTTTCTTTCGTTTTTTGGAACAATAAAGATTTCATCATTAGTATTTTTAGTCGAAAAGTTATAGAACGGAATTAACTTTTGACTGTTAAACATATTTGTTGAAAAAGAGTTAATTGCTGTATCTGAAAAATAACCACTCATATTACCTAATAAAAATAAAGGTAAAAATAAACTCGGCATTAAGAAGTAAGCTATTCTACGATTTAATTTAATTGAAATTAAAGCGGTTATAAAACCAAAAGTTATAAAACAAAAAAAGCTTACAAAAAATGAACTAACAATTAAAGAATTATAAAAAAATTGCGGTAAAAATGAAGTATTTCGTGATCCTAATAAACCAATATTAAAAGCAACAAAACTAATAATTGAGCTAATGAAACCGATAATAAATAAGTATCCTATTTTTGATAAAATATTAACTTTTCTAGATATTGGTTTTGAAGATAATAATAACTCTACACCTTCTGATTCCATTGATTTAAAAATGGTAATCGCGCTGTTTGTACTATAGAAAACATTAAATAATAATGTTGATAAAATAGGTGCTATTAAAACTGTTTTAAACAGTTCAGCATTATTAACAAGACTTAATACTAATCCTGATATTAAGATAACAATAAAACCGATAATTGGAATTATGTACATCGATTTCTTAGATCATATAAATAGATTTAAGAAACGATAAAAAGTTTTGTATTGATTTTGCATATTATTTAACAATAAAATTTAGATTATAAGGCACTGCATCTCCGTTTTGCGCTTCATAGAAACTTGAAGATGATTTATATTTAGTTGAAATAGCATCAAGGTTGCTATCTACTTTGTAAAAGTTTTTAGCGTATTCAGCTATACTAAAATCTTTTATTTTTTTAGTTTGGATAAATTCTGGTGTTGTGATTCTTGAATTTAGATATACACCTTTAAAATCTTTTAAATGATTAACTGATAAAGAAACGATTGTATCGTTATTCATTCTTAGATAAAATAAGACTCTATAATAAGGTCAATTTTGATATTTATAGATTCCTTTATCATCTTTTTCAGGTGGTGGAACTTTTGAAAAAGATCCATATTCAGTTTCTAAAGCAGGAATTTCATTAGTTGCGTAATCTTTAATTTTATTACTATCTGCTTGAAGAATTCATTTTAATTTAGCTGAGTATTTTCTATTAAATTCATCACTACTATTAATTAATGCCGGTGAAGATCCTAGAAATTGCAATTTATGATAGTTGTATAAAAAGAATAATCAATTATCATTAATTAATTTAATGAATTTTCTTCTTCCAGTAATAAAATCTTCGGGCGTATCAGCAAATGGATTAGAGTAGATTCTAACAACGCTTAAATTATAGTAAGCTAAAGTGTTTTGAAATTCTTCGAATATTTCATTAGATTTTGTATCTAACTGTTCTTGAATATAAGTATTTTTAGAATCTACATCTTCTTGGTAAACTTGATTTAATATTTCTTGTATCGCTGTTTGTTTAATATATTCATCTTTTGATAAAACTAATTGATTATCTTTAGCTGTTGATTGGGTTTTTAAAATATCAGAATTTTCGCGATTTAAATTAACACAAGATGTAGATAATGTTGATGCTAGCACACCTATTGATAATAATTTAGAGAGTCATCCTAAGCGCATAACTAATTGCTACTCCATATTTTTCATTTCATTTTTGAATCTTTTCAGTAGTAGGTTCTTCCATATTCATATATTCATAGAATTCTTGAATATCTACATCGACATTTTCATTTTTATCATTCTTAACCATATGGATTAGTGGCATAATGTAGTACTTATCACCCACATTTTTTATCGATGCTATCGAATAATCAGCAAATTTAAAGAAGTGATAATTGTTTATTTCTTTGTAATCAATAATTTGATTAGTTTTAGGAACATAAAAAACATCAATACCTTTTTCCTTGTGATAAGTTTTTAAAAAACTCATTTCATAAAAATATCCTTCAATATCTTTATTGAATTTATCATTACCATCTAAATAACCAACAAATTTAAATTTATTGTAGTTCGTTAAGAAAGTATAAAAATCACTTTTAATAAATCTGAAGATTTGAACAGTTGCATCTTGAATATCTAGTGATACTCCTCTGATAAATCCAACATCTTCAATAGACCTACCGTAAGCATAATCTGAATCAGTCGCTATATTAAATCCGTTATACAATCTTAGATAAACATCTAATGATTTTATTATTGATTCTTCTGATTTTTTTTGTGCTTCAATATATTTATTAACTACATCCTGAGTTTTATACATTTTTAATAAAAACTCGTTTAGTAATTGATTTGTTTTTTCTTGCTCTTTTTCTTCTGATGTCGCTTGTTTTAATAGATAGTTAGAACCATTAGCTATATTAGAACAAGAGCTTAATGGAACGATCAAAGCAGAAGAAGCCAATACTATTTTTTTAAACATAATTTATAAAAATTATAAATTAATTTATATTATTTGTAAATAACAAATCTTAGCTTTTTTATAATTTTTTTAAATAATTTTTACCCATTTTGTAACTGCTTTATTTTTAAATTTAAATCAATACAAATATTTGATTTTTGATGAAATATTATTATATTTGTATTAGATTTATTTGATCGTAATGTTTTGTATATAAAAAAATAAACCGCTATTATGCGGTTTATTTTCGTAGATCATTTGGCAATTATTATTTTTTAGGACCTTGGTTAGGCATTGGTCTTGGACCCATTGCTGGGTTTTGACCTGGCATAGGTCTTGGGCCATTTTGCATAGGTTGTTGACCTGGTTGATTTGGCATCGGTCTTGGACCCATTGCTGGGTTTTGACCAGGTTGTTGGTTAGGCATTGGTCTAGGTCCACCTATTTGCATAGTTGGATTTTGACCTGGTTGTTGGTTAGGCATTGGTCTTGGACCTTGTGCGTTAGGATTAGGTTGTTGACCTGGTTGATTTGGCATTGGTCTTGGACCCATTGCTGGGTTTTGACCAAGCATTGGTCTTTGACCTTGTGCACCAGGCATAGGAGCTTGACCAGGCATTCATCTAGGTCCGCCTATTTGCATAGTTGGGTTTTGACCTGGCATTTGTTGTTGGTTAAATTGACCATGTTGATTAGGCATTGGTCTTGGACCACCAGGCATTTGACCAAACCCAGGACCCATTTGTTGATTAGGCATTCCATTAGGATTTGGATTCATGTTGTTTGGTTGGTTACCAACTTGCATTGTTGGAGCGTTACCAAATTGCGCAGCAACTGCCTGAGTATTAAGTTGTTCTGTAGGAATATTACCAGTAGGAACTGCTTGAGTAGGTTGAGCGTTTAATGCTTCTGTGCTTAAAGGTTCAGGTTTAACTTCTTCAGTTTGATTTTCAGCAACTTCTTCTTGTTCTTGAGCTTGTTCTTCGTATTCTTCTTCAGAAGCTTGCATAGCCATGATCGCTTCAATCATTTGGCGTCTTGTTTTCATAAAGAAGATACCACCAGCGGCTAGTAAAGCGATAGCTGCTACTAACCCTATACCAGCACCAACAATTTGTAAAATTCCTTCAATACTTAATTCATATCCTTCATAAGAATTTAATAAGAATTGGAATGTACTAACATTAATCATTTGAATAGATTCCATTCCATTTTCCATCACCTTAACATTAATTTCATTTGAAGGAATAGCTAATATCGCAAGGAATGCGATACCCAATATTAAGGCAATACCTCCGATAGCCATTAAAATAATAGCTATCAATCTACGTTTTTTTAATGTATTTAAATCTTGACCCATTATAGTTTGTTCAGCAAAAGCTGTTATCCTTATTTTAAATAATTAAAATTCTTTTTTAAATAAAAATCTTACTTATCTTAATTATTTTTGTATTAGTAGTTATACTAAGCTTTTTTAGATTTAGCTTCAATTACTTTTTCAACTACTGATTTAGGAGCTTCTGCGTAGTGAGAGAACTGCATAATGTAGTTTCCACGACCTTGAGTGAATGATCTTAGATCTGTTGCGTAACCAAACATTTCACTTAAAGGAACTTTTGCTTTAATTACTTGAATATTATCGCGTGATTCAGTCCCTTCAATCATCCCTCTTCTAGAAGAGATATCACCCATAGTGTCACCGAAGTATTGTTCAGGAACAGTTACTTCAATTCCCATAATCGGTTCTAATAAAGCGGGTTGACATCGTTTACCAGCTTCTTTAAGCGCCATTGATGCAGCAATCTTATAAGCCATTTCGTTTGAGTCAACATCGTGGTATGAACCATCAAATAAACTCGCTTTAATATCGATCATTGGGTAACCAGCTAAAGGTCCGTTGTTCATAGCAGCTTCCAAACCTGCTTTAACTGACTTAATGTATTCTTTAGGAATCTTACCACCAACGATCTTATCTTCGAATTCAAATCCTTTTTCATGGTTAGGTTCAAATGTAATCACTACGTGACCATATTGACCTCTACCACCTGATTGTTTAATGTATTTACCTTCAACATCAGCTTTCGCTTTTAATGTTTCACGGTAGCTTACTTGAGGCGCACCTACATTAACATCAACTTTGAATTCTCTTCTTAAACGGTCAACTAAGATGTCAAGGTGTAATTCACCCATACCAGCAATAATTGTTTGACCTGTTTCTTCATCAGTAAATGTTCTGAATGTTGGATCTTCTTCAGCTAATTTAGATAATGATAGACCCATTTTTTCTTGGTCAGCTTTAGTTTTAGGTTCAACAGCTAATGAGATTACTGGTTCAGCAAAAGACATTGATTCTAATGTAACTTCTTGTCCTTCTGATGTAATTGTATCTCCAGTCGTTGTATCTTTAAGACCTACGATTGCACAGATATCACCAGCTCTGATTTCATCGATTTCATTACGTTGTTGAGCGTGCATCTTAACAATTCTTGAAACACGTTCTTTTTTATCTTTAGTTGTGTTGTAAACATAAGAACCTGAAGTTAACACCCCAGAATACACTCTAAGGAATGTTAATCTACCAACATAAGGGTCAGTAGCAACTTTAAAAGCTAATCCAACAAATGGAGCATCATCACTTGTTGAGATACGAACTTCTTCATCGCCTTTGTAACCTTTAGCAGCTGGTACATCAACTGGTGAAGGTAAGTAATCAACTACTGCATCTAATAAAGGTTTAACACCTTTATTCTTAAATGCTGTACCACAAAGAACTGGGAATAAAGAAGATGAAATAACCCCTTTACGGATACAAGATTTGATTTCTTCTTTTGTAACTTGTTCTCCGTTTAAGTATTTTTCCATTACTGCTTCATCAAATGTTACAACTTCATCTAACATGTGAGCATAAGCTTTATCAGCTTGTTCTTTGAATTCAGCAGGAATATCTTTGATTTCGTAGTTTTCGTTTTCACCACCATCAAAGAAGTATGCTTTCATTTCAACTAAATCGATGATTCCGTTGAAATCACTTTCAGAACCTATTGGTAATTGAATTGGAACCGCTTTAACACCTAAACGAGAGTGGATTGAAGCAACTGATTTTTCGAAGTTAGCACCAGTTTTATCCATTTTGTTTACAAAAACAATTCTAGGCACTTCGTATCTACTTGCTTGACGTCAAACAGTTTCAGTTTGAGGTTCTACACCCATTTGAGCATCTAATACTGCTACAGCACCATCTAATACTCTTAATGAACGTTCAACTTCAACAGTAAAGTCAACGTGTCCAGGGGTATCAATTAAGTTTAATTGGCAATCTTTTCAAGTAACTGAAGTAGCTGCTGATGTAATCGTAATACCACGTTCTTTTTCTTGAGCCATTCAGTCCATAACTGACGCACCATCGTGAGTTTCACCGATTTTGTGAGTCTTACCTGAATGGAATAAAATTCTTTCAGAAGTTGTTGTTTTACCGGCATCAATATGAGCCATGATACCGAAGTTTCTGAATTTTTCTAAAGGATATTGTCTAGCCATAATTGTTTATAATTACATTCTCATATGAGCAAACGCTTTGTTAGCTTCTGCCATTTTGTGAGTATCTTCACGTTTTTTAACTGATGCACCTACATTGTTTGAAGCATCAATAATTTCGTTAGCAATTTTTTCTAACATTGTTTTTTCGTGACGTTTTCTTGAGAAAGTTACTAATCATCTAAGTGCTAAAGTAACTTTTCTTTCAGGACTTACATCAGTAGGTACTTGATAGTTAGCACCAGCAATACGACGAACTTTAAGTTCTAGTCTTGGCATGATGTTTTCTACTGCTTTATTAAATATTTCTAATGGGTCTTTTTGAGTTTTTTCAGCTATCACATCAAATGAACCATATAGAATCTTTTGAGCTATCCCTTTTTTACCATCTAGCATAATGGTGTTGATCGCTCTTGTAACCAGTACTGAGTTATAAACTGGGTCTGGTAGTACTTTTCTTTTTTCAGCTTGATTTTTACGCATATCTTAGACCTATTTTTTCTTATCTGCTTTCGGACGTTTTGCACCATATGCAGAACGTTGTTGTCTTCTTTTATCTACACCAGTAGTGTCTAATGTACCACGAACAATGTGATATCTTACCCCTGGTAAGTCTTTTACACGACCACCTCTGATTAACACAACAGAGTGTTCTTGTAAGTTATGACCTTCACCTGGAATATAAGCTAATACTTCCATTCCGTTTGTTAATTTAACCTTAGCATATTTACGTAACGCTGAGTTAGGTTTTTTGGGAGTCATTGTCCCTACACGAGTACATACACCTCTTTTAAATGGAGATGATTTGTCAGTAATCTTTTTTTCTAGGGTGTTTAAATTAACTTGTAACGCTGGAGATTTAGATTTTCTAACTTTATTTTTTCTTGGTTTTCTAATAAGTTGTGCAATTGTTGCCATATTATGTATTTATCTCCTACCTTATTTAACTAAACGTTTGTAGTACTCAACAACGTATGATTCATTGATATCAGCAGGTAGTTCATTACGTTCTGGATATCTTACATAAGTTCCTGATAATGTTTTTTTATTTACTTCAACAAACGGAGCTGTAGCTTTAGATTCTAAAGCCAATTTAACTAATGGTAAGTTGTGAGCTCTTTGTTTTAATTCGATTACTGATCCTAATGGAATAATCGCACTAGGAATATCAAAAGTTTTACCATTCACTAATACGTGACCATGGTTAACTAATTGTCTAGCACCTCTTCTAGTTGGTGCAAAACCCATACGGAACACTAAACTATCAAGTCTAGATTCTAGAGTTCTAAATAGGTTCATTGTTAAGATCCCGCTCATCTTTTTAGATACAGCGAATAATCTTCTAAACTGACGGTCGTTTAAACCATACATGAATTGCATTTTTTGCTTTTCTTGTAATTGTTCACCGTAGTTTGATAATTTAGGACGAATTAAAGATCCATGTTGTCCAGGAACTTTAACACCTTTTTTTGACTTGTTATTCGTAAATTCTTTTCCAGATTCAAGAATTGAGAAATTCAATCTTCTAGATTTACGATAAATACTGCCTGTATATCGTGACATTTATGAAAATCCTTGTTTATGTGAATTTATACACGCAAACAAACATTAGATATAAAACTAATTCTTAAATAATAAAAAGATGTTAAACGCTTTCGGTAATATCAGCCTACCTAGTAACGAACCCAATAGCTTTTTATATAAAACTATTACGCATCCTTTGTTTTAGTTTAATATTAGTTTGCTGAACGTGCTTTATATATTATATAACAAAATGCTTAATTTCTTAGCTGAAAAAATTAGAACTAATGCATCTTGTTAAGATAAGATAATAAATTAAACCTTTTTAGTGGTTTAATTTATGGTTTTAATTAATTATGATCTCGATTAAAGAGACATGTTAGCGTAGTTTTTGAAACCGTCAACGCCTTCACCGATAGAAGCTAATCTAGCTTGGTTATCAGATGTAATTGTTCTTACCATTTGGTTTAGGTAGAATGCTGACTTAACGTCTTGACCGTCACCAACTTTAGTTAAGCTAGGAGTAGCTGCGATCAATGCTTTTAATTGAGTTTTGATTTCAGTGAATAGCATAGCATCAGTATCTGCTGCTGCTGGAGCTAATTTTTCGATTGCGTCATTAGTTAAACCTGCAATCGGTCTAGTGTTTAAGAAGATACCAACGGCATCCATTCAAGTTGAGTTAGTCATCTTGTAGAAGCTTACAAAGTTGTCTAAACTAGTGTAGTTGCTTGAAACGTAAGATTCAGCAGCTTTTAATTGTTTGCTTAAAGCATCAACAGAGTTTAATAAACCTTTTTTAGTAAATCCAGGCATGTTAGCTTCGTTACCATAGATAGCATCGCTTAATTTAGATAAAACTTTTTTAGATTCTTCATTAGCTTTAGCTACAGCCATTTGTAACTTAGATTGAGCGTTACCTTCTTTTTTAATGATAGCGTTAGCAGCTCACATGTCAGTTTGATCTTTAACAGATTTAACAACTTCAGTAGCTTTATTGAATCTAGCTAAAATTGTTGAACCTTTGTTTAAGTTAGCTAATAATTTAGCTTCAACACCTGCTTTGTTATTAGCTGGAGTAGTTAATTGAACAGCGTTAATAGCACCATCAATAATTCTTAATTCACGGTCCATAAGTAGAGCCATGATGTTACCGAATAGTTTGAAAACGTTTTCAGGAGTTGAGTTGTTGCTGAATTGAGTTCCTAAGAAACCGTTTAAAGCTTCGAAGAATCTAGCTAAGTCATTGTATGAATCGCCAGCTACAGGTTTAGAGAAATTGTAAACGTCTACATTATTAAGTTTGTAGAAAGTTTTTAGTCCATCACCAGCTTGAGCTAATTCTCTTAAAGTTTTAGTTGTGTCAAAAATAACTGATTGGTTAAGAGCTTTTCCAAAAGTGTTGTATACAGTAAATACTTCTTTTCATTTAGCTACAAAACTATCTCTAGCTGCGTTCAATTGTTCTAATGTAGCACTTCCATTTGTTAGAGCAGTCATGTTATCACCGCCAAATTTTAATAATTCACCAAATTTAGTTTTGAAATCAGCTTTAAATGTTTTGATAGCTTCATTTGCTTTATTTTTAGCTTCGCCATCAGTCATTTTATCGATGATTGCTCTAAATTGCTTTCAAGCACCCATGAACATTTGTTCAGCTGGTTTAGCTTCAGGTTGAGCTGCAGGAGTAGCAGGAGCTGGAGCTGTTGATGAATCAGTACCACCTGTTCCTCCGCTACCAGAAGTATCACCTTCAACTAAAACAAGACTAGATCTAGAGCTTGTAGTATTACCACCAGCACCATTATTTGTACCCATAGCAGTACCACTCATCATAGTGCCAGCAGGAGCATCCGCAGGTATCTGTAACGAATTTTCTACAACATTTTTAACTTGGTTAATTGTCCCAATATTTCCAAAAGCTGCTTTTCTAAAATCAGCATCAGCTTTGAATTCATATTGTTTGCTTGCTTGAGCCATCTTACCACAAGAGCTTAGCGCAAGAGTTCCAACCATTGGCAACACAGCACCTAAACTAATAATTAATTTTTTAGATCGTTTCATATTATTTACAAAGCCTTTCTTAAATAAATAGGTTTTATACAGATTAATATTTTGCACTATTTTTTCAAAAATTTGCAAAATATGCTTTAGTCTATATTTAACAGTTAATTTCTTTTATTATTCTTATTTATTCATTATTAGCTATATTGTCATTCTATCTGCTAGAAAGACAAGATAATTCAAAATGAACATATATAAATTATATCGATAATAGAATAGAAAATAAAAAACAATTAAAAAAGTAGATATATAAGAATATCTACTTATTATATATGGTTATGATTGGTTAGACTTATTTTATGGTTGAGGGAATAAGAATGTGCCTTTAGTTTTTTCGTGAGATTTAGTGGCAAGATATTTTCTCAATGCTTCACGATAAGAATTAGTCTGGTTAGGATATTTAGTTTTATCTGTCCCATCAATAAGATTGTACGCTTCAATATTAATCTTATATTTCATTGGTTGATCTGAATCATCAAATCGAATATTGAATTTAAATTCAGTTTTTTTAGATTGAGCTAAATAATCAAAAACTCCTCGTTCTTGTTGTGCAACAAATCCATCTTTACTTCCACTATTATACCCACCTCAGAAAATCCCATAAGGTAATCCATACTTAGAATAAACAACACTACCACTAGAACCTGCTTGCAATGATGATCGTTCTACTTCTTGGGTAATTCCGTATTGATGGTAATACTTATTGTGATAAGATTGAATCTTTCCATTAAAGGTTTGTAATCTACCTAAAAGATTTTTATTGATATTTCCAGACAACAAACTATCTGGATTTTTGCTTAAATTGTTTTGCACCCATTTGAATCGGTTAACTGTTTTATTTTGATCATTTAATTCATCGATCCCTGGATAACCAGCAATATAAGCTTTATGTATGTCATCAAGACTAATTGCGGTGTCAGTTGAAGTTTTAACTGAAGGATAATCTATATCAACATAAGGTAGGTTTGGATTAGTTAAGTTGTATTGACCTGGGGTTTTAGCAACTTTTACTGATTCGTTAAGCTCATCGACAGCATCTAAAACATATTTACGAAGCAATTTACTTCCTATCAGCGCTCTTGGATTAAGTGAATCAATATCTTGAGCAATATTTACTTCAAAACTAATAACAGCAAAGTCTTTGTATAAACCAATACCTTTTTGAATAAATTGATCTGCCAACCTCTCTCTGTCTTGTTTATTATCAGAATAAGCACTTTCTAAAAGATTTTGCCCACCAAGACCTCCATTGATAAATTGTCCCTTGAATTGGCTATTTCATAACGATGAAAAATCCCTTTTAGTTTGTTCATCGCGAACAAAATCAACAGCAGCAAATATCGTTCTAGGAATTGTTAATAATCTATTAGAACTTACTCGATAAGTATTTTGATTATCGGGTACTTTATTATAAAAAGGAAGATCTTCTAATAAAGTTACGTATTTAGCCGGCTTATTAAATGATGGTGTTGGTTTAGGATAAAAACTAACATCATCAGATTTACCAATTGAAAAACCAACTGTTTCTGGAATTTTTTCTAAATCGTTTATTGGATTATCAAAATCATTAGCTCTTCATAATGTTTGAGCTACATGTAGGTTTGTTGCTACATATAATCGGTAAAGATTAGGATTTAAAACACTCTTTTGATAATCTAACAATCAACCCGTACCATTAGTTACGTAATAAAGCGTTTTATTCATTTGATCTTTAGGATCATTAAAATTGTAACGAGTATAAAATTGCAACGAAAAAGATCGTTTATAAATCTTATGATAAATTTCATTATCACTAAATACTTTGACTTCCGCGCGATTAGATGGACTACTAGTTTCAGATGAATCCGGTTCGCTATTATCTAAATTATCACCAGAATTGTTACCGCTAGATAAATCATTACCAAGATCATTATTCATTTCTGGTTTAGATTCTGTTGGAGGAATAATTTCTGGTTGAATTGGTTTATCTAATTTAGGTTGATTTGGTTGAATAATTACCGGTGAATTAGTTGTTTCGCTATTAGATGAATTATTATTATTATTATTATTTCTTGGATTCTTCAAGAATCCATCTATTTCCAAACTGTATGATCGTTTAATCTTAGGATCACCATTTTTAACCGATACGCTAACAATAAAAGATAAAACACCATTTTCATCATCAGCATTGAAATCGCCAAGATCAATATTTATATAATCAGTAAGATCTTTGTTATCATTTTTTTTAATCAATTTGACAACGAAATACTCTTGATAATTATCAAGATCGATTTGACTCGCAAAAATTTTTGAATGTTCTTTTTTATATTCAATTTTTAGATCATCATTAGTTATACTATTAACATCAACTTTATTTTTATCTGAAAAAAAGAGTTTATTTGGATCAAAACATGATGATGCAACAACACTGACCGCACTTAATCCACATAATAACTTAAATCAGCCAGTTTTCCTTAGCATAATTTTTCCTAATCTTTTGTTAATTTATATATTATAAATTATTGTTAAGAAATATAGCTGCATTGACAACGTAATAAAAAAAACATGTAGGTTTAGTTGCCTACATGTTTTAGTTGGTTTGGTTAGCAAATACTATTTGCTTTCTCCACCTTCTCCGCCACCATATTTCTTAGACATATCATCACGTCATTTTTTGAATCCGTCGATTTGTGTCTTAAGTTCGTCTCATTTTTCAGTTTTAAGAGCACTGTTAATACCGTCAACAATCTTAGTAAGACTTGCTTTTTCTTCAGCAGGTAGAGCTTCAGCTTCTTTAGATCCAAGAATTTCATTGATTGTATTCACGATACCTTCACCTTCGTAACGCATTTCAATTCTTTGTTTAACAATAGCGTCACGTTCTTTGTTTGCTTCAGCATCACGAATCATTCTTTGGATTTCGTTTTCATCTAATTCACTTGAGTTAGAGATTGTAATACTGTTTTCTTTACCAGTTGTTAAGTCTTTAGCTTTAACGTTTAAGATACCGTTAGCATCGATGTTGAAAGTAATTTCAATTTGCGGCTTACCTTTAGGAGCTGGTTGAATACCTCCTAGAGAGAATGTACCTAATGATTTATTTTCTCTAGCCATTGGACGTTCACCTTGGTAGATTGAAACGTCAACTGATTCTTGGTTATCTTGAGCTGTTGAGAAAATTTGTGATTTTGAAACTGGAATAGTTGTGTTTCTCTTAATAATTGGAGTAGCAACACCACCTAAAGTTTCAATAGCTAATGTTAAAGGAGTTACGTCTAATAATAAGATATCTTTAACATCCCCACGTAAAACCCCACCTTGTACAGCAGCACCTAGAGCAACTACTTCGTCTGGGTTAATTGTACGGTTAGGAGATTTACCAGGAATCATAGATTCAACTAGTTTTTGAACAGCTGGCATTCTTGTAGAACCACCAACTAAAAGAATTTCATCAATTTGGCTAGGCTCAACTTTAGCTTCTTTTAATACGTCAGCGATTGGGTTTCTAGTTCTTTCAACTAAATCTTTAGTGAATTCTTCGAACTTAGATCTAGATAAAGTTAATTCAGCGTTAACTGGACCTTCAGGAGTAACTGCGATAAATGGTAATGAGATGATTGCTTCTAATTGAGCTGATAATTCAATTTTAGCTCTTTCAGCAGCTTCTTTTAATCTTTGCATAGCCATCTTATCAGACTTAAGGTCTAATGATGGGTGATCTTTCTTGATTTGTTCAATGATTCATTCAATAATCTTGTTATCTCAGTCATCACCACCAAGTCTGTTATCACCAGCAGTAGCCATAACTTCGAAAGTACCATCAGCAATATCAAGTAATGAAACGTCGAATGTACCACCCCCAAGGTCATACACAAGAACCTTCATTTCACGATCACCTTTATCAATACCGTAAGCTAAAGCAGCAGCTGTAGGTTCGTTAATAATTCTTTCTACGTTTAAACCAGCGATCTTACCAGCTGTTTTAGTTGCTTGACGTTCTGCGTCGTTGAAATAAGCTGGAACAGTAATTACAGCTCTTGTAATTTTTTGCCCAGTTTTCTTTTCAGCAAAATCTTTAAGATAACTTAAGATGCTAGCAGAAACTTCTTCTGGAGATAATTCTTTTTCTACACCTTTATCGTTGATTTTAACTTTTTTGCTAGTACCCATTAAACGTTTAATAGAAACGATAGTGTTAGGGTTTGTTAGCATTTGACGTTTAGCAGCATCACCAACAATAATTTCACCATTCTTGTAAGAAACTACAGATGGAGTAGTTCTTTTACCTTCAGGGTTTTCAATTACAGTCTTTTGTGTACCTTCCATTACACATACACAAGAGTTGGTTGTTCCTAAGTCAATACCAATAATTAATCCGTTGTTATTATCAGACATTCTTAATTTAATCCTTTCGATTAGTTGATTCCAATTATTTGGTTTTAGTTATATGTATAAGATTATAATAAAAAATTAGCACTTTTACAATAAGATTGCTAATTTATTTTAGTTATTGCGATCTTATTGCATTTCTTATATATCAATATATATAATATGTAATACATAGAAGATCAATTAATGTTGAACGAAAATATTAACAAAAATAAGGTAAATATAAAAAGGATTGGTATTACAGCAGTTAGCTGTATTGTTTTATTAATCGCAATATTAACTGTTATCTTTCTAAAGAACACAAATTTTTCAAAGGTTTTTAGTATATTACAAAATCCGGTGAATCAAAGACAAAACTTGTTTATTATCTTAATATTCAGTTGCATGTGCTATGGATTTTTGTGACAATTTTTAACAGTGTATGTAATTGCTAGAAACTATAGTATTAAAGCTAAATGATATGAATGGTTAGTATACGCATTGGTAAGTACATTAATAAATAATGTTACTCCTTTTGCTAGCGGCGCTGAACCATACAAAGTGTATTGATTGGTTAAAAATAAAGTTAAGTTATCTGATGCAATAACAATTGTTGGTACTACAGCCATTTATTGATCATTTGTTCAGATTATTGTTACTTGACCAAGTTTTATTTATATATCAACTAAATATAATTTATTAGTTCAATCAGATAAAGGTTTGATAGCTTACTGATTTTCATTCTGCGGAATGATTGTTGATTTTTGTATTTTTTCAACTTTTGCAACTGCTGTCTTTAGTGTTAAATTTCACTTGTTCGTTTATAAATTAGTAAACAAAATTAGAAAGTTTTTAAAACTCAAAGAATTAAATGAAGATAAACGCATTCAATACATTAAACAAAAACATGCTTTTATTAAAGAATTTAAGCGTTATTGAATTGTTATTTTTCAAATACTATTTACTGGTAGTTTAGTCATTTTTCAATATAGTTCAGTGTATTTTTCTTTATCGATATTAGATTCTAAATTAGCTAGTGCATATAAATTTATTGATGTATTTAATTTTAGTAATGTATCAGTAACAGCTAATAACTTTATACCTATCCCTGGAGGCGAGGGTACCATTCAATTTACACTAGAACTTTATTTCACTTCATTAGTTAATAAATCGTTATTAAACCCTAATCTAATTGAATACTTTAATAGCGAATTGGTTCAATCTGATATTAATGACACCATTTTCTTGTGAAGATTTGGATTGTTTTATTTACCAACTATGATTGGCATTATTCCAGCTATATTTGAAATAAGCGTTTATTTCAAAACATTAGCTAAAGAAAAACAAGCAAAAATAATTGGTTCTTAACCGTAATAAATTTGTATATATTTTTATAAATATATTAAATTTACCGTATTTTTTTGTAAATATCAAATTAAAGAGTGTGCTTGATAAAAACAAAATAAAACTGCTTATAGTGATAATTTTAAACTTATTTAATATTCGATTTATTAATCGTATTTCTAATATTATTTGCTATGTTTTATAACAGAAATAAGCAGATAACATTTATATAGGTTTTTAGGGTTATCAATAAGAACTTATTTTTAATTTGTTTAAAAACAATCAAAAATATATAATATTTTTGTTTATGAAGAAAAAAACTTATAAAAAAACCTTATTATCACTTATAAATTTACTTTTACCAATATCAAGCAGTTTATCCCTTTCATCTTGTAAAACTAGTCAAGAAGCAGTAGAAGAAGAGAAAAAAGAAGAAATTAAATTGTCTGACGATAAAAAAGAAAATAATGACTCTATTAGCCCTTCTACAGATAAAACAAATAAAACAGAACAGGATAGCAATAATAATGATTCAGTTAATGAAGGTGATAATACTAACCAAAATAGTTCAGAAAATTTAGATAAAAATAACGAAAATTCTAGTTCAAATAACGAAGAATCGTCTGAAGTAAATGATTCACAATCATCCGACAATAACCAACCAAAAGTATTTAAAAATATTCATCATAATGGTTTGAAATTTTCGACAAATTTGCATAATATAGATGATTTCAATAATATAAATAATTCGTTTTTGCCTAGTCAAATAATGGATGAATTATCTAAAAATACAAATATCAAATTTGAAAATATTTCTTATGATGATACTTTAGGTAATTTTCAAGCGAATGTTACAAAAAATAATGACAACTTTCAATTAGCGATTACAGGCTTTAAAGCGTTAGCTCAATGTAGAGTTACTAGTATTTTTCAATTGAAAAATAATTATTATTACAAAAATAAAGTAACTCCTGAGATAGTTTCTAAATATGAAATGAATCAATTACTAGATGCTATTGATCCGTTTTATATTTCAAACGATGTTAATAACTCAAGTTTTTTACTTCAAGATTTATTTAAAGATAGTTCAAGATACACTATAAATAAATTTAAGTTAATCAACGAAAATAGGAGATATTACTTAGATTTAGAAATAACAGCTAAAGCATTTGTCTTAAACAAAAATCAAAAAACTGAAAAACAAGTAACTTTATACAGAAGTAATAGAGGTTTTTCTAATAATTTTTCTTTAAATGAATTCAACATACAGAATCAGCTTAATTATTTGTTAACAACAATAACTAAAAAGCAAACGGATAATACTTCTATTTATCCATCATATTATTTAGCTAAATTTAATAACGGAACTTTTGAACCTAGAAATATCATTGATTTACCTGAAAATAATAATAAAGCCGGAGAAAAATTCAATTTACCTATACAAATAACTCCCAAAAGAGTTGTAGCTGATGATAAAAAGGGGACTTTAACTTTTAGCGTTGAATTAAGATCTGAAAGTAACCAATATTCAGATGTTTATGTATCCGCAACTCAAGAATTTACTGTAGATGGATTCAGAATGTTGATAGGCAATGATTTGGAATCTCTAAAAAATAGTTTTGTAATTACTACTGCAGGACTTAATGAAAAACGAAACATAGCTAAAACAATTAAATCTTTAAAGGAACAAAATTCTAATAATCCTAATTTTGAAATAGATGTTCCAAATGAATTTAGGTTAAAAAATATTCTTACTAACATTGTTTTTTTAAGTGGTAATTACGAAGAAAACAGAGAAAACGATTTTCATTCTAGCAACTATTTCGAAATTTGATTTAATAATCGTAAATTAGGTACTGCCGATCAAAGATATTCAAACAGATATAGCGCTTTAACAACTGGAAATGGAATTAATGATATATTAATTGTAGTTGAAAGAATGATTCTAGATGTTAAGAAAATATCTAATATTAGAACCGAAGAAAACAAAATCAAAGCAGATTTTAAAGTAACTTTAAGTCTATATTTATCAAGCGATAACAATATTAATTTTAATTACGATTTGGTCGATATTAAATTGGATTTAAACAAATAATTTTTAGTTAAATTTTTCAAAATAACCAATAACAATTAATATTTTTAACAAATAAAAAGATTGAATTTGTTTATCAAAATTCAATCTTTTTTTATGCTTTTTTTTATGAAAATTTAATCTATTATTAAGTGATTCTAACTATCAGGACTTTGAATATGAAGAATTGTTAATTTATTAGGTCAATAATATCCATAATAACCATTAGCCAGTTTATATGATATTCTTCCTAATAATAAATAGTTGGTAGTTTCTTTATAATTAGAGTTAATTGGTTCTGATTCATCTAATTCAAGATTTTTCATTTCGTTAGGATATTGACTAGCAGGAGTTTTTGGATTATTAACTAAAGCATTAACTCCTCTACCGTTATCCGAATTAGCTGAACCGTTTATATCTATATCTCACCCTCAGAATCAACTAGAAGTATTATTAACTGTTTCACGTCTCGATTCATAGTAACTTGATAAGTTAGCTCTAGCTCCAGTAAGTTCATCACTCGTTAATACTTTTCTATATATATTCTTTCTAGATAAAATTTTCTCTGCTCTAATCTTCGCTGTAAAAATATCTGTATTCATTTTTGTGCCATCAAATATATATCTTACCTTAAAGAATATCTTATCGTTATTATTAGGCGGAATATAAGGAATTTTAATAGCCTTAATCAAATAATCCTTATTGTTTTCTAATTGAACTTTAATTCTATCTCTAACAGGATCATATGAATATGTAGATATAGCAGCATCATTATTTACGCCATTAATCGCATCAATATAAGCTTGATTATATAATTGCTTGTTTTTATCAAAATGAACACCTTCCAAATTCACTGATGATATAGAAATATCTATATCATCTGGGATTATATTTTGAGATATTATTGCTGGAACTTTAATTGCTAAATCTGGTTGAGATATCGATTTGATTGTTAAAGGTTTATCCGGTCTTGATGTTAAATAATAATAAATTGCTCCATGATCTTGATTACCAACTCGATAAAGTTTCTCTAAATTAGCTTGACCATCAATGTAAATATCATCAATTTTAAATTCTTGTTTTATTTCATTTAAAGCTGAAGCGTTAGCATTTAAGAACGAGCCATAAAAACCATTTGTATATACAGTGTTTCCACTTTGAACGAGTTTAGTAGATGATAATGGTATGTAACCATCACTAGAAGATACATTACCAATAATTGTTACATTCGTATTATTAGATTTATTTAAAATTACCGGTTCATTAAGTACTCTTAATGTATTGAAGTTTGTATTACCAACATCTACAACTGTAACCTCTTGATTAGATCCATCCTTTAATTTAACTCTTTTAAGTAATTTAGAAGCTATCGCTGTTCCTAATGATTTAAAACCTGAAAATTGAATATCGTTAGAATTAATATCATTCTCACCTTGTTTAGAAAATGATACTTTTATGTCAATAGTCCCATTAACATTATTGCGATCTACAATATTGACTCTAACATCTCATCCTTGAGCTAACTCATTAGTTAAAGATAATGAAAAATTATCAGGAACTACTGCATCTGGTTTAGTGTTCACTCTATCTAATTCTTTTTTCGAATTAGCATCAACTACATTAAAAAAAGATTGATCAATTCTATTAACATAATCTCTTAATCGTTGATTAGGTGTAGAACTGTCTGAGTCAATGTTACCATCAGGATTAGAAGGAATAATTGGATTTAAATTAACCCCGTTTTCTTGTCTATCTTTATTAGACGGTGGATTGGTAATATTTATCGAACTATTGCAAGAAGAGATCAATAAGCTTGTTTGAACGGTAAATAAAAAACCGCTTATTATTTTTATTAACTTCTTGGTTTTCATATTTTCTTTTATATGCAATCTTTGATTTAATTAATACTTATTTGATTAATACGATTAATACTCAGATATACTAATTACAAAAAATTAATATCATCTATTAATATATTAATCTTATCAAAAATATCTAAATGCTAGTATTAATAATTAAAATTATTAAGCTAAAACTACAACTTTAATAAAAATTGATATTTTTATAATATATTTTATGGATTTGAAAATTAATAATTTTAAAATCAATCACTATAAATTAATGAAAATATTGTCAATCGTTTTTTGATCGCAATCAGAAATCGATGATAACCTAATAAAATATTCGAAGAGAATTAAGGTTTTAAGAGGTATTTACGCATTAATCATCGTATTTGCTTGTTTAGTTACTTTCGTAACATTAGTAATTAGCCCTCAAGCAAATAGTAAAGATGCTTTTGCGACTTTTGCTAAGGTATCTTTGATTATTACTTTTTTTGTTTTTATAGTGGATTGAATATCGCATGCTATTACATATAAATTTGTTATCAAACAAACTAAGATTTCTTATTTAAAGTCATTACTTAAATATATCTTTACTTTTAATAGTATTGTTATTATTTTATGTCTCCTATCGTCTGGTCAAGCAATTAAATTTTTTATTAATAACTTTGATGCTAATAACGAATTACTCTTTGCTACTTTTCAATCCCTTGGATTAGTAAGAGTAATTCGTCTGTTTATGGTTCTAAGTTTATTTAAACCATTCGGAGCGATCACTGGAGTTTTTGTTCATCAAAGAAAACTACTTACATCAGTGTTCTTTATTATTATTGTTTTAATTATTCTCTTTGCGATAATTATCTGATCTCAAGAGACAGTATACTTATTGCGGAACCATGCTATTTTTCTAGCTAATATAAGTAATAAGTATTCTAGCCATCCTGAATTTAATATATTTAACAAATTATCTACATTTACTGAAGGATCAGGTCAATATGAAGAAGCTATTAACAAAGTAACCGAAGAACAAGTAGTTGCTGCTATCAAATACTTAGATGATACTGATCTAGCTAATTTTAATTCATTAGCCAACGGATACATCCAAAGCTTCCCTGAAGCTTTTTACTTCACAACAATCACCCTTACAACTGTAGGTTATGGCGATTTCTCACCACACGCTCCAATATCCAGAGTTATTGTTAGTTTTATTTCTTTATTAGCAATTGCTATAGTAGCAATTCCTTCAGGGATTATTGCTGGTTCTTTTTTATCAGAAATGGAAAAACGTTCCGAACAAAACCAAAAAGAAAAAAAGAAAAATAAAGATAAATATGATAAAAATATAGACGATTCATCTAAAGTTAATCTTAAGGAGAAAACTTTAGATGAATGCGAATTGATCCCTATTAATTTTGAAAATAATTCGTCTAAGAATAAGAAATCTTTAGATGAGTGTAAATTTATTGAAATGAAGTTATAATGATTCAGAAAGAAAAACACATCTCGAGAGCCAAGTCTGCTATAGCGAATGCCACTAAAGTAGTTAAGCGAGGAAACATTTTTATGCTAGCAATAGGTCTATTGCTAGGAACTAGCTTTAATGCTGTAATAGCTTCACTAGCTAATGATGTGATTATTGCAGCTATAGCTAAACTATATAATGTTAGTGACCTGCAAAAATGACAGGTTGATGGAATTTATATTGGCAAGTTTTTTGCTGCTATCATCAGTTTTGTAATCATCAACATAATTCTTGTATCTGTTTTGTTTATTGTCTACTATATTAATGAAATCGTTAAAGATTTCAAGAAACGCAAAGAGATTGCTAAAGGATTAGTAGAAGATAAAAAATCAAGCGAACCAACAAATGAAGAAAGAATCATCCAATTACTTGAATTTAACAACGCTTTGATACAACAACAAATTGAAGTATTTGCTAAAGCGCATGATATGAAAGTAGAAGTTTTATCGACTAAATTTGGTAAGTCTGTAATTCAAATTCCGTTTGAATTACAGAATCAAGAAGAAAGCCAAAATCTACAAAAGCTACTAAGAAAAAACGCAGAAGCATCTGTAGATTCTAGTAATTGATCTGATAACGCCGATATGATTCAATAATTGATTATAGCTAATTTATATTTGAGTCAATTTTGTAAAAAATAAACTCTTAGTTTCACTATAAGAGTTTATTTTTTTGTTGTGGTTGAAATCCGTGTTTGATCTAATTGAGGAACTAAAAGATGAATGATTCTAAAATATTAAATTATAGAAATTGTTAGAATCATTAGATTTATCGTAAGTTATTTTAAGAAATATTAAATAATTAGTTACTTTATTTTGGTTTTAGATTCTTTAAAGTCTAATAATTAAATCAAGTTTGTTGTCAAGAAAAATCATTAAGAATTATTTTATTTATGTATTTATTTTCAAACATTTTGTTAAAAAGCTTATATAGACTTTTATTTATTAATTAAAATCGTTAAAAGATATCTATAGAGGTGTAAAAGTATTAATTTTACAAACCTCTCTCTCTTGAATCGAATTTATTCATAAGCTTATCAAAATTAGAAAAAATCTAATATAAATATATTCTTCTTACAATATATCTAAATTAAGACAATTAATTGTTATTGTCTATCATATATATATATATATATATATATATATATATATGGTTATTAAAAGTATTATTATAACTGGTAGCAACAGTTTATTTTGGTTAAGACAATTTATTGTTTATACAAAAAAATATAAAAATAAATACTGCGCTTTGATAGATGAAGGTAGCCCGAATAACACTTATTATTCTTTAATTCCTTTACCATTTTATCAACTAAACAAAATGAATTAACATTAAAAGCGTCAACGTATACTTTTATTTCTTCTTTATTGTCTAAATTCTTAACATAACTAATTGCAACGCTAATATCCATTAACCTAATAATACTTAAAAATTAATTTATATAAAAATCTATAGTAAGTTAGTAAAACTTACTGTTTTAAATAAAATAATAAATTCAAATGATAACAAATAGTAGTTATAAAAAAAATTATTAACTTAACTTATCCATATAAAAACCAATCATATTCTTTTATAAAAAAGAAGTTTATTAAGGTTTTTTATAAAAATATTCACTAATCTTTCAATGTAAATTTGATATTTCCTAAATTAGGTGCATCTCTGTTTCTAGAATCACCTGAAACTATAATTTTATTTAATCCTTTGGTTAATTGCAAACTTGTCGACGTAGAACCATCACCATCGTTACTATCGAATGTTTTTAATTTATCTCAATTATTAAAAGAAGTTAAGTTGATAAACTTAGCATGATTTTGATTGTTTTCGAATCTGTCTTTTCAAAAATAAATTCCTCTCCTATCTCCGGTATTAATAATTCCGCTTATATTATATCTACCTGTTTTAGGTATGTTTACATAAAAAGTATAAAATTTAACATTGTTATTATCACCAGCTCCTGTCACATTTCCTAAATATCCAAGAACATATTGATCTGTTGAATCGCCCATATCATTAATTGGCGATGTACGTTTGGTAAAAAGTGTTTGATACATATTCACTTTTTTAGCAATACCATACCCTTTTACGAAATTAACAACAACCTCATTTTCATTTAAAGAATTTTTTTCTGTTCCAAATATTGCGTCATAAACTTTATTTCTATACTCTTCATCATTTGATAAAGTTATAAAGAAATTACCAATCATCGGGTTTTCTTTACTTTGAGGAACGCTAAATGAGATTTTGTTATTACCAAAATTTAATCCTGTTAGGTTGATTTCAGCAACTTTAATTTCATTAATTGTTGCATTAGATATTAATGAAGATATATCAGTTATTTGATTATCATTTAATTTATATTGCAACCCTAAATTGTTTATATTTTGATTTGATGAATAAGTTTTATAAGGAAATCATAATGTTGCATTACTACCACCATAATAATCAAAAATTAAATCATAAGAAGCATTACTAGAATTTTGAGCTCTTAAATCATAAATTCAGCTAACATCTGTGATTTTTGATAAATCATTATTGTTAACATTTTGTATTTTTCTTTTAGCGTATTTTCAATTATTATTAGCAATACTAGTGATATATGTAACTATTTCTTCATTGTTTGTAGCATTTTTTATAAATGAACCTTTAAAATTTTGGTTTTGAATAACAAATTTTTTAAATTCAGAATATTCGTCAATATTAGTTTTTTTAGAGTCTAAGTCCGATGTAATATTTGTTATTTTTAAATTAATATCATTAATTTTATCTTCGGTTAAATCATCTGCATCAACTGAATCATTTATAATTTTTTGAGCTTGTAAATAATATTTTTCCAGAACGTCTTTTATACCAAAATATTTATCTTCGTTTAATGAAGATAAAATTCTAATTCTATTACTTAGGTTATCCTTAAGATTTTTATAAACAAAAACTAAGTTTTGGTGTTGTTTGTCAAAATTATCTTTATCTTGTTCAGCTTTAGTTAATGCAAATTCTAAAATTTTTCTAGCATCATCTAATTCCTTAACTGATACGTTATTAGAGCTACTAGCTACTTCGGCTGCAGTATATGCTTTTTCTAATTCTGATCGAATTTTAGAATAATCAGCATAAGAATCAAGTATAGCTCGCTTATTGTTTAATACTAAGTCTAATTCTTTTTTAATTCCAATAATCAACGGATTGTTAGATTCATTAAAATCCATTTTAGAAGGGTTATATGATCCGTTTGAAGAATCTAAATACTCAATTCTTTTTACACTTCTACAGCTAACAGCAATTAATCCCAAGAAAGAATAAACAGTTAATAAACCGAATATTTTTAATAGATATTTAGTTTTTATCATTGTTTAAATAAACATAGTTTTTATGACAAAAAACATTAGAATTAGATCCTAATAAAGATTATCAATAAACTTATATATCAAATAAATTCATATTAACTTGTTATATCTTAATAATAATTAAATAGAAAAAACAATAACATTATCTTAATGTTTTAATTTCTTAATTTAATTGTTATTTAGTTTTGCAAACCTTTAAATAAAGTTATTTTCACCAACTTCCATTAACGCTTCTTTTAATTCGTCATTTAATTTAATGATTTTTGAAGTTTCAATATAATCTAATAATTCTTCTTTAAAAGTGGTATTTTTAACTTTAGCTTTTATTCTTAGTTTTGCAATCTCACCTTTTTGAATTGAACCGTATTTTTTAATTAGTTTTCGATCTTCAATAATAACTGGAATAAACATAATTGCTAAATAAATAAATAGCACAACTACAGTCATTATTCTTGATATATATACTGATTTATATTCATCAGTTAATGGAATGTTATATAGTAAGAATAAATCAGCAAAAGGTTGGAAGAATGTTAATCCTACAGTTACTAACATCGTAACAATAGCACAGATTGAAGAAGGAATAAATAATTTAGATTTAATAACTTTTACCCTATTAGTTTTGCGATTAGATAAACCGCCAAACAATGTAATAACGATATACCCAAAAGCTATTACTGATGTTCAATTCCCCATTAAATCAGCAAAGCTATAAATTTTTCCAACTCCTGTTCCATAATCAGAATCAGAATAACCGCTATCAATATAACCTAATCCTCCAATCAAACTAGCGATAATAATAACCGGAACTGCTATAACTAAATTATATTTTAGTCCTACTAATGCGTTTTTAGATGAAATTTTGTTAATTAATTTCATACTAAACGGTAATTCGCCTTGTTTAATTAAATCTTCTATAAAACGATTAGCTCATAAACTCAATCCGTTGATAATCCCTAAAATACCAACTCCAATAGTTACTTGAAACGCAACATATAATGGAACTAAATTATTCTTTTTAAAGAATGATTCAAATCCAAATGGTGAACCATCTTCTGAACCTAATGACATAGCAACAGCCATTAATAAATAAACTAAAGTAACAAAAGCTAATCCTATTAATAATGCTAATGGTGTTTTTTCTGGTTTTTTCATTTCAGATTGAATACCAGCAGCATAATAAAAACCATCATACGCAAAATAAATACCACCTACAGCAATAAACATTCCAAACCCAGGAGATAAATTGTTAAAACTATATTTAGCAGCTAAATCAGTTGTGTCGTTTTTTTGAAAACCTGCTGAAATTTTATCGTTTATAGGTAGATAGTTATTTTTAGTAAAAATTACAAAACCAAGAATAATTGCAAAAGCTAGAGGTAAGAATTTAACCAATGAAATAATAATGTTTTGAACATTGCCAGCTCTTGAGCTAAGCCCAGTAACAATAATGAAATAACTAGATACACCAAGAGATGCTAACATCATAATAGCTCAGTCATTTTGAGTTCCTAGTCCATTATAACTATCATTAAGAGCTTTAATTCCATCTTGAATAGATGAAATAAAATAAAGTGGCATAAAAAAATATGTTAAAGGTACATAAATATACACCATAAAGTTTTTACAACTTTTATAAACATATCGATTGGTAAATGTTTGACATCATCCAATGATTGATAAATTATCATTTCTACCACTTGAAATTTCGATTAACGCTAATGCCATCGAAATCACAGAAAAAGCAGCAAATAGCCAACAAAATATTGCAAACACTAAAGAAAATTGTGAATTTTGCAAAACTGCTTGAGCTTTAAAAAAGATACCTGCACCAATTGATGATCCAATCGCAATCCCAATTCCTGAAAAAAATCCGATTTTTTTTGATTGCGGAGCATTTTTTAATCCATTATTTTGTTCGTTTGTATTTAAATTATTCATTGTCTGTTTTTAAATTTAATTGTTTTTGTAAAAAATGGCTTAATTATTTTAAATTAAGCCAGGTATATTTTTATATAAGAATCTTTTATTCTTATTTAAGGATTAGTTAAGAACTTTAATTCAACTTTATCTTAGCATTAATTTGCTCAGATAAACTGCTAGCATAATCACCACATACTAATGACAGATTAGTGTTAGCTCACATAATTCCTTTGAACTTTAACTTGTTCTTTAACTTATCCTGATCAACCTTGCTTTTATCTTCTACATTAATCTTTATCATATTTAATGTAGATTCTGAACTCTTGATGTTTTCAATCTTTCCTAGAATTTCAATAAAGTCATTTAAACTAAAAGGTAACTTGTCTGACTTTATTAACTCATGATTAACCTTACTTGAAATCTTCTTAGCCCTCTTAGTAGCTACAAGCTTTAAAATTCCTAATGTAATAATGTTTAAAAAAATTCAAGTATGTCTGTTCATTATTTTTTTTAATATAAGCAATTAGTAATTAATTAAACAATTAATTAATCTTTTAATCGTTTTGTGATTATAAAATTTTTAATTAGGTTTTTAAAAAAATTGTTATTTGCTAGCTTATAAATGTTTTTTGTAATCTTTGAATAAAACTCTTGAGATCATTAGCAAAAATAAATTCAGCTTTAGATTTGATAACATCAAACTCTATTAATGTAGAGCTTAAACCTTTTTTAATCACTGTACCATCAGCAATAATCCTTGGGCAAGCATCACCATCACAGTAGTTTTCTTTAATTTCAATTCTTATCTTGACATTAATTGGCAAAATAATAGGTGATTGAATTGTCATAAAGCTAGAATGTAGTAACGGATTCATTTCTACGATTTGTAGTGCATTAATACCAGGAAATAAGATGGCACCATTAGCAGACTTATTAATTCCAGTAGAACCAGTTCTTGTCGAAATTAGTAATCCTGTCCCTCTGAATTTCTGATAGAATTCATTGTTTATGTAAATATCATAACCATAAGCAGTGGTTGAATTGATATTAAACTCATTTAAGGCATTATAGTATTCATTATCAATCCTTAACCTAATAAAATCTAGATTGGTGTATTCTAAATCATCAATACAATCAATAATGCTTTCAAAATTATTTTCATTAAAAGTTGTATAAAATCCTAAAGTCCCACCATTGATTCCGATGATCTTTAATCCTTGCCTATCGTGTTTTATGGCATGTTTTATAAAAGTACCATCACCACCATTAATAAATAAGTAATCTGCTTGTTCAGGATCTTTTGTTTCTATTAATTTCTTATCTAATACTTTTTTAATTAAAGGTTCTAGACTTGTTGCTTTATCAGCTAACGAAGAAATTAGGCAATATTTTTTATTCATCTTCTTTTTTTGTATTTAATGAACTTTGTTCATCAAATCAGTATTCATCTAAATAATAAGCCTTAACATCAGCAACATCTCTTAAGAATACCTTGATATCGGTTGAGTTATACCCAATCATTAATCGCTTAGGAATACCTGACTTGTCATATTGAAGTATTATCGGACGCTTAAGAATAGATGGATGTTCATGAACTAAATCAATAAGTTGACTTATTGTTAATTCATCAATATTCACCTTATTGTTTTGTAAGTATTTAGATCGTGTCGAAATAATATCAAACACACCTTTTTCAGTTAATGATAAGATGTCTTTAAAATACTTTTCATCAATCGGATTCTTATAAAAATTTATTTCCTTATGGTTAATATTGTTTTCTTTAAAGAATCTTCTGACTCTAGTGCAGCCAATACATGAAGCTGTAATAAATAACACTATATTATCTTGTTGGTTGTTTGTAATATCTGACATAGTATAAAGAATTATCTTACTCGATCTTTTAATATATTTATATATTATATTTTTATAATATATCTTAATATTATAGTCACAATAATGAATAAGATAATCTCAGGAATTCAATCAACAGGTTCATTACATTTAGGAAACTACTTGGGTTCAATTTCGAAAAATCTAAGTTTACAAAATCAATACCAATTAAATTTGTTTGTTGCAAATTTGCACACAATTACCGTTGATTTTGATCGTTTTCAAGGAAGACAAAACATAATTGATCTAGTAAAAATATATTTAGCTAGCGGTCTTGATGTAAGTAAAAATAATATATTTTTACAATCAGATATTAACGAACATCCAGCACTAGGCCATGTTTTGTTGTGTCACACCACAATGGGTGAATTAGAAAGAATGACCCAATATAAAGATAAAAAACAAAAATTTGTTCAAAATAATCAAACAATTAAGATTCCCACAGGGTTATTAACTTATCCAACTTTAATGGCGGCCGATATTTTGTTATACAACGCAGATTATGTTTGTGTTGGTGATGATCAAAAGCAACATATCGAGCTTACTAGAAATATAGCGATAAGAATGAATAATAAGTATGGTGAATTGTTTAAGGTACCAGAACCAATTATCGCTAAAGTAGGAGCTAGAATTATGGATCTAGCTAATCCTAGCAAAAAAATGTCTAAATCAGCTTTATCTAAAAAAGGGATTATTAATTTAGATGATTCTAAAGAAGATGTTTTTAATAAAATCAAATCAGCTAAAACCGATAATTTAAATACTGTTGGTTTTGATTATAAAACTCAACCAGAGATCTCAAACTTAGTTGGTATCTATTATGCATCAATTAATGATCATTTAAATAATGAATTGCGCACTAAGTTATTTAACAAATCAAGCGAAGTGTTAGTAGAGGATGTCATAAATCGCTACCACAATAAATCATATAAGGATTTTAAAGAAGAATTATTTGAAATCATCTGAAACATATTAGGAACTATTCAAACTAATATTAAAAATATTTCGGATGAAGATGTAAAAAAAGTATTAATGAAAGGTAAGGAAAATTTATTGCCAATCGCCCAAGCAACTTTATTAAATGTTTATAAAAAACTAGGAATGGTGGTGTAATGATTAATAATAAGAAATTTTTAGTTATATCAGATTTAGATGGAACTCTTTTAAATAGTCAGGGGAAGTTGTCAAGAGAAACAATTATAGCAGTTAAAACTTTAAAAAAGCTTGGTCATTATTTCTGTGTTGCTACAGGGAGACCATCAAGAGCGTCAATCGATATTTACAATGAATTAGGTTTGAATACGGTTATGGCTAATCTTAATGGTTCGTATATTTGACATCCAAATGATCGTTATTTTAAGGAAATTAATTTAAGTTTTTCTAAATCTTTAGTAACCAACTTATTAAATAAAACCTCGATTGTTAAATTAGTTGATAACATTATCGTGGAAAATAATGAAGGGACTTATATTATGAATAAACCTAATAGTCCTAAAGAATATGAAGAATTCTTGAAATGTTTCCATATTGATGGTATGGATAGTTGTTCTTTTGGTAAGGATAAGTTAGCTAACTTAAGACAAGATCCAAATACTATTTTGTTACAAATTAAAAACCCTAATAACATTGATGAAGTTATATTCCAATTAAAGGAATGTTTTAGCACTTTCGTTGTTAGAAGATGATCTTTACCAATTTCTGGTGATATTATAGAAGTTAATACTGTTTATGCTAACAAAGGTAATGCTTTAGATTATCTTAGTAGTTATTACGGGATTCCTAAAGAATTCATTTTCACTTTTGGTGATGGTGAGAATGATATTGAAATGTTGCAAAAAGCTAGATTTGGTTATGCAATGAAGAACGGGATTTCAAGTGCTAAATTATTAGCTAGATACATTACGAAATTTAATAATGATAACAACGGTGTAGCTTATGAACTATATCACAAAATCATTAAACGATAATTTAATCAAAAGTTAAAATTAATCAAAATAAAATCACGCTGAATTAATTCGCGTGATTTTATTTTTTCTTTTCATCAACAATAGCAATTGTTTTTTCAATGATTTCATTAAATTGATTATTACGCCTTGAACTTGCTATATATGTAGAAATTTGTTTTAGTTTTTTATTCGCTCTTTTCATTGCGAATTTATAGCTAGCTATCTTAAACATCGAATAATCGTTTAATGAATCACCGATAACCGCTGTTTGGTTTAAATCGATATTTTCTAACTTACATAAGCTTTTTAACGCATATGCTTTATTGATATTTTTAGCTGTTATTTCAATAAATGTTGAATATATGTTAGCAATCTCTAAATCTTCTGGATAATTTTCAGCAATGTGTTCGTTAAATCTTTTTAGTTTTCTTTTAGAAAAACTTATTAAATTAATCTTATGATATTCAGATTCAACAAAATCATTTGATACAAAGCTGTGTTTTTTATTAAGTAGTGAAAATGATCTACCAAAAAAAGTGTTTGACACTACAACATTTTTATCATTTTTACTATTAGCTAAATAACCTTGAAATAAAATTTTATTCTTTAAACAGTAATCAAAAATAATCTTAGCTTTAATCGGATCAATATTGTTCTCATCAAGTTTCTGATATTGGTTATTAGCATTTATTTTATAAAGCATTGAACCATTAGAAGAACAAAGATAATCAATTTTTACACCAGCATCTTCTAATTCTTTAACAACTCTTTTAGCACTTAGCGAAGAACGACCAGTAATTATAGCTATAACAATATCAGGAATTTTTTCTCTTAATTTAAGTAAAGCATTAATTACTTTTTTGGTAACCTTCTTTTTTACAGATAATAAAGTACCATCAAGATCAATTCCAATTAATTTAAGTTGATTATTTTCTAAATAAGACATTATATATTCGTTTTGATTGTTTATTTAGTTAATCTAAATATTTAGATAACAAAATTTATCCAATTGAGACAACTTTCTTTTTATTTAAAATACCCAATGAACCTGAAATAATTTTTTTTGCTAAAAGCATTATTAAACCTAATACTATTAGATATACCAAAAATATTTTAAAATTACGTTTATTAGCAGATTCAATCGCTTTTTGAATATCTTGTTCTTCGATTGGCATTTTGCCATAATAATTTTCAATCGATCTAGCTCTAACTGAACTATTAATTATTAAGTAAATTTGTAACACTAAAGTAGTAATACCAATTGAACCATTAACAATAATTGAATAAAGTGGTCAACTATCCAAGTTAGCTTGAGGTTTTAAAACATATAAATAACCAAACGCTTTAGCCTCTTTTATCTGTTCTTGAGTAAAACTATCTGTATTGTTAGCGATCGTAATTAAATTAACAGCAAAAGCAGTTACTAAAGTGACTACAATAGCTATTATCACAGTTATATAAATACCAGCTGACAATCAATTAACATTAATCGGCAAGATTCTTAAGCTTTTATAAGCTCTTTTAATATTAACAGCAATTTGGTTTTTATTAAAAATATGTTCGTGTTTTAATCCGGATTTAATATTAGCATAATTACTTATTGTTCGATAACCAATAAATATCGCAAGAATTGCAAACGGAATAAGCGACCACAAGATATGTCAAGATTTACTATTAAAGTAAATGTATAAACACAATAGCGTTAGCCCTGATCCAAAAAACAGTAATACCAAAATCCCGAAGATTAATTCAATTGAATTGAAAAATATTTCTTTTTTATAAAACTTTGGTATTTTTCTATCTTGTGGTCTTTCTAAAGATAATTCTGCTTGATCTTGATAATTAGATAATTCTAGTGAAGCTGAATTGTAATGATTATTATAAAAATTATTAGCCTGTCGATCTAATTGAATTGCTTGAGGTACAGCTAAACCATCACCATATTTATTATGGTTTGAAGGAACACCTAAATCCAGTGTTTTTGTTTCATTATTGTCCATTTAGTTACCTCATTACCTAACTATTATTTTATTAATAATCAGTATCAAAATCAATATCAAACATATTAGTAAAGTCTAGATCATTCATAGAATTACCACTTTCAAGAGCAGGTAATCTTAATCTATCCATACCATAGATAGCATCGATATCATCGAATCCGCTTGTTATTTCAAAATCATTAATTTTGAAATTCTCATCTAAATATGTATTGCGGTTTGAATAAATTAAATCGTTAGAACTGAAGATATCATTATCAATACTTTCTAAATCATTAAAGAATTCTCTTGGTTGGTGATCGATGAAGTATTCATAATTATTATTATCAATTAATGAATCAAAGCGTTTGAAACTACCGTAGTTATTTCCATAACTGAATGGATTTTGTTGTAATTGAGTTTTGTACAACTGTTCATAGTTTCGTTTGACATCTTGTCTAGGAGCAAATCTAGAATTATCAAAAGCCATTCTTGGTTGAGGTTGTGGTTGAATAAACGGTTTTCTTTCTTGTTTATTGTTAATTAAATCGTTAATTCTCTTGTAATCAGATTTAATTTTTCTGATTTGTTGAGCATAAATTGACTTAAGATCGCTAATCTTCTTATTGTAGAAGCTGATAGCTCTAGATTTGTTAGCGTGTTCTGTTCGTAATTGTTGGATTTGTTCTTGAGCAAAACGATAATCATTTTTATTAACAGCGCCAGATCTTAAATCATTTTGAATCTTATTAATTTGAGCAATGATTAATGGTAGATCTTTTTGCAATAAACTGATTTCATTTTTCAGTGTAGATAAGATATAGTTGTAATTCTTAGTCGCTTCTCTTTCAGAGTTTTTAAGAATCATCTTAACTTCATTAACACTTTGTTTAATCTTAGCTTGGTATTCCTCTGATTTGAATACATTGCTAGTTGTTAATTGAACGTCTTCGTAATTAATGATTCGATCTAGTAATTCGTATAGATCATAGTTGTTTTCATTAATTAATGATAACGAATTATCAAATTCAAATTCGTTTGTTTGATTAATGAAATCAGATGCAAGTTGTTGTTTTCTTGTAATTTTAGGAGCTGAAGGATAAATTTCTTCACTAATTTCAGAAGTTACAGCTAATTGGTTAGCTTTAACTTCGTCACGAATTTCGTCCATTTCAGAACGTAATTCATCTTTAATATTGTTAAACGATTCAATTTGACGTTTTGATAATTCTTCAAATTTAGCAAAGTATTGTTTGAATAACTCTTCAGAACGTTTTTCTAAGAATTGTTTCAATTCTGCAATATCCTTCTTATATTCTTCGTTAGGTACAGCGATTTGATTAGTTATATTTTCTTGTTGTTGAGTTTGTTGGCTGTCACTCACAACAATTGGTTGAGATTCTTCTTCTAATTCAACAACGACATTTGTAAATGAATCATCTGCATGATTAATTAATTGATCAAGCTCATCTTGTTCATCTAATTGAATGTAGTTATCATTATCTTCTGTTTTAATAATGATATCTTCAACTTTTTTGTTATCAGAAGAACTGAATGAGTGAATCTTAGTAATTGGTTGATCGTCTTCTTCAGCTAAAGCACTAACTTCATCTAAGATAACATCAATTGGATCTATATTTGGTTGTAATTGAACTTTAAGTTCTTCTCTAGTTGATATATTAATATCATCTTGTTCAATTGGATCTAAAGCAGTTACTAAATCATCATTAAGTGCTAATTCTTCAACTTTTTGTTCAGATTGAACATTACTAAAGTCTTGTTTAGCAAAATTAAATCCGTAATTATCAAGCGCTTTTTCAGAATCAAAGCTTGGTTTGTAATTATTCAATAATGATCTTTCGGTTTCTTGAACTTTTTCGATTTGATCATCTTCAATCGGAGCAATTACATCGATTGAATCAACTTCTTCGAATTCTTCATAGTTATTTTGCTCTTGAACTTGAGCAACTTCTTTAACCACAGGAAGTTCAAAACCAACACTTTCAAATGATTTAGAGTCTTCAAATGTAGGTTTGTAACTATCTAAAGCAGAACGTTTTTCAGATGATAATTCATCTTGTTCAATAGGAGTAATTACATCGATCAGTTCAACTTCTTGAACTTCATTTTCTTCAGGTTGTTTAGATGCAGGTAATGCAAAACCAACACTTTCAAATGATTTTTGATCATCAAATTTAGGTACATAAGATTCTAGAGATGAACGTTCGTGTTGTTCTTGTACCTGTTCAATAGGCTGAAGTGCGTTAACTTGTTCAATAACTTCAACTTCTTTTTCGATAGATTCTACTTGAACTTCAGTTATAAGTTTAATTTCATCTTTAGCTGGAATGATCGCTAAACTTGTATTTAGATTAACTGGTTTAGCTTCGTGAGCTTCTAGAAGTAAAACTTGTGGATCTTGTTTTAAGAATTCACTCAAATTACTTACTCTAGTTTCTTCTAACAATGGAACAACTTCATTTATTTTTAATTCTTCTAAATAACTTAAGTTCTTCTTATCAAATTGTTCTTCTTTTTTCTCGAATCCAGAGAATACATAAACATTACTCTTCTTAGAAGTTGAAGCTTTATCTAAATTAATTACATCTAAATCATTGATGTAGCTAAAGTTATCAAATTCTTCTTTTTCTTCTCTAGCTTTGATCTTATTAAATTCTTCACGAAGACTATTGATATCAATTTTTTCAGTTTGATAAACAGTTAATAGATTTTCAGCTTCTTTAGCAGGGTTTAATAGTTGAATTGGTTCTTGAATAAAGTTTTCAATAACAAAAGTTTCTTTTGCTTTAACTTCTTCAGATTCTTCTTTTTGATCGTTAGATTCAATTAATTTTAATTCAGTTTTAGCTTCTTTTTCAGCTTGAGCTTTTTCAAGTTCAGCTTGTTGATTCATTTCTTCGATTAATTCATCAACTTTCGAAATCTTGTCTTGTTTATCAGATACGAAGTTGCCTTCGTCATCGAAATAGCCATTTCAAATTCATACACCTTTGTCAGTGTAGTATCCGTAATTTTCATCACCGATGAATTTGTTAAAGAATGTTTCAGTTTCTTTTTCAGCTTGAGCTTTTTCAAGTTCAGCTTGTTGATTCATTTCTTCGATTAATTCATCAACTTTTGAAATCTTGTCTTGTTTATCAGATACGAAGTTACCTTCGTCATCGAAATAGCCATTTCAAATTCATACACCTTTATCAGTGTAGTATCCGTAGTTTTCATCACCGATGAATTTGTTAAAGAATGTTTCAGTTTCTTTTTCAACTTGAGCTTTTTCAAGTTCAGCTTGTTGATTCATTTCTTCGATTAGTTCATCAACTTTTGAAATCTTGTCTTGTTTATCAGATACAAAGTCGCCTTCATCATCGAAGTAACCATTTCAAATTCATACACCTTTGTCAGTGTAGTATCCGTAATTTTCATCACCAATGAATTTGTTAAAGAATGGTTCAGCTTCAGCTTGCGCTTTTTCAAGTTCAGCTTGTTGATTCATTTCTTCAATTAATTCATCAACTTTAGAAATCTTGTCTTGTTTATCAGATACGAAGTTACCTTCTTCGTCAAAGTAACCATTTCAGATTCATACACCTTTATCAGTGTAGTATCCGTAGTTTTCATCACCGATGAATTTGTTAAAGAATGGTTCATCATCAACTAAAGTAATTTCATCATCTTTATTGATTGCTTTAGTTTCAGATTCAATAATTGCTTGTTGAATTTGTTCAGGTGAAATATTTAATTCTTCAACTAATTCTTGTTGTTCTTCAACAACTTCGAATTCAATCTTATCAGAATCTAATTCTGTAGTTTCAAATACTTCAACAACTGCTTCTGGTTGAACAATAATTTCATCAGCCGTAATTAAACTATCGTCAATAATTTGTTCAACTGGTTTAGCTTCTTCATGTACTACACTTACATAAAGACTTGGAATAATTTCTGGTTGATTTTTAGGTAATTCAACAGTAATAACTTCAGCAGGTTTTTCTTCTTGTTTTGGTTTTAAGATATTGTTAATATCAAAATCAGAAGTTTCATTAACTACTGGGTTGATTTGAATTGCTTTTTCTTTAACTGAAACAGATTCATCAACATTAATGTTAATAGCGCTTGATTCATCTGCATAAGTTTGTTTATCTAATGATAATTTAGGTTGTTCTAGCACAACTGGTTGTTCAATTACTTGTAGATCAAGTTTTTGTTCAACTCGTTGAACAAATTCATTTTGTACTTCTGGTTTTTTAGCAAACAAATCAAATTTAGAAGATCCAGATAGAGCTTCTTGAGATAAATTGATTCTGATTTGTTCATCAGTAGATTCTAATGATGAGATATCAACATTAACTTTAAGATCATCACTGATGTGTGTAATCTTGTCATATCCAAGTAATGCTGGTGCTGGTTGAACTAATGCTAAAGCAGTTTGAGCTTGTGGTGTGTCAAATTTAACATCAGCAATTACAGTTGGTTGTAATAACTTGATTTCGTCAAATTGGATTGGTTGAATTGGTTTAGGTTGATTAAAGATAGCTTGAGTAGCTTCTGGAACAAAGTTGTTCGCATCAACACTAATTAGATCGCTAGCAGCTTGATCTTCAACAACTACTGGGTTGATAATTGCTAAGGCAGTAGATTCACTTCGCTTAGAATAATCAACAGCAGGTTGTTCAACTTGAACTTTAACATCAATTAATTCGTTTTGAATTAATGGTTCAGCTGTGCTGATTTGGATTGGTGTATTAAATGCTGGTAAAGCAAGTTTTTCTTGTTCAAAAACTGGTTGAATCTTAGGTTGTTCAACTTGAACTGGTACTTGAGCTGAATTTAATAATCCAGCGATTTCAACTTTGTTAAAGTCTAATAGATCTGAATTAACTTCTTGAACGATGTTTTCAGATAAAATGTCAGCTTCACTAACAACTAATGAAGTTTGAGGAATTTGATCTGATAAATCAGATGGTTTGAATTCAAATGCAGGAGTTTGAGGTTTAACTTCTTCAACAGCTACATTAGTAACAACTTGTTGTTGAACTTCTTCAACTACAACTGGTTTGATTTCATCGGTTGAAACTGGTTGAACTTCTTGAGATTCAACTGGTTGAGTTTGTTGTTCTGTTTGAACAACTTCTTCAGTTGAAACTTGTTTGATTTCATCGGTTAAAACTGCTTCAGATGGTTGTTTATCAGCAACAACTTCTGCTTGTTCAGCAGCTGGTTTTTCAGATTTATAAACTAGATTACCATCGAAGTCATAGAAGTTTCCATTGCTATCAAATTGACCAGTTCAGATTCATTCTGAAGCTTCATCATAATAACCAAAGTCAATGTTACCAATGAATTGTTCGATGTTAGTTTGAACAACTTGTTCAGATTGTTGATCAACGATAGCAATTTGATCATCTGCAACTGCTGGTTGTTTTTCTTCAGTTGTAGCAGGAACTTCTGATTGGGTTAATTCTTCTTCTGGTTGAGTTGGTTCGTCAACTTTAACGATTTCATCACTACCAGCTTGTTCTTCAGCTGTAGTAACAACTTCTTGAGCAGGTTGTTCTTCAGTTGTAGCAAGAACTTCTGATTGGGTTGATTCTTCTTCTGGTTGAGTTGGTTCGTCAACTTTAACGATTTCATCACTACCAGCTTGTTCTTCAGTTGTAGTAACAGCTTCTTCAGTTTGTTCTTCAACTACTTCTCGAGAACTATCTTGTTCTTGTTCAGCTAATTGTTGAGCTAATTCTTCACTTTCAATTAGAGCTTCTAATTCTTGGATATCTTCTTCAGAGTGTTCTTGTTCTTCACCTGGAGGAGGTAATAGATCTAAGAATCCTTCTTGAGGGATGAACACGTTATTTTCATCGAAGTAACCAGTTCATACTCATTCATTATTCTCATCGTAGAATCCATATCCTTCAACACCAACATAATCTTCTCAGTTAAGTGCTTTTTCAACTAGAGCTGGCTCTTCTTCAACAACATCATCGCCAGCAGCTTGGTCATCGAAGTGTTCTTCAACTGGAACTAGCGCGTTTTCATCGTATGATTGATCAGCTTCTGCTAGAGCCTTTTCGAATGCGTCAGAATCAGCTTGAACAGCTTCAACTTGTTCTTCTTCGTATTCTTCACTAGCTTCTTCTTCAACTACTTCATCAGCAGCTTCCTGATCAGCTTGCGCTTCAACTTCTTCAGGTTGTTCTTCAACTGCTTCTTCAACCGCTTCTTCAACTTGTTCTTCAGCTTCAGCTTGAACCGCTTCTTCTTCAGCAGGTTGTTCAACAGCTTCTTCAACTGCTTCTTCTTGGTATTCTTCTTGAGCTACTTCTTGATCAGCTTGTTCTTGAGCTTCTTCTGCGTATTCTTCTGGTGCAGCTTGTACTTCTTCAGCTACATCTTCAGAGTATTCATTTGGTATGAATTGATTATTTTCATCAAAGTAACCAGCTCATACTCATTCGTTGTTTTCATCGTATCAACCATAACCTTCAACGCCAATGAATTGTTCTCAGTATTCACCAGAATCTTCTTCAGCTTGTTCTTCAACAGCTTCTTCTTGGTATTCTTCTTCTGGCGCAGCTTCAACTGCTTCTTCAGCTGGTTGTTCTTCTTCGTATTCATAAGGAACGAATTCGCCGTTATCATCAAAGTAACCAGCTCAAACTCATTCATTATTTTCATCGTATCAACCATAACCTTCAACGCCAATGTAATCTTCTCAATTAACTTCAGCAGATCCAGCTTGTTCTTCAGCTTGTTCTTCAACTGCTTCTTCTTGGTATTCTTCCTCAGCCACTTCAACTGCTTCTTCAGCAGCTTCTTCTTGATACTCTTCTTGCGCAGCTTCAACAGTTTCTTCTTGCGCAGCTTCTTCTTCAACCGCTTCTTCTTGGTATTCTTCTTCTGGTGCAGCTTGCAGTTCTTCTGATTGTTGTTCTTCTTCAACAACTTCTTCTTCTGCTACTTCATCAGCTTGTGGCTCTTCAACTGATTCTTCTTGTTCTGCTTGTACTTCTGGCTCTTCTTCTACAGCTTCTTCAGCTTGTTCTGGTATGAACTCATTGTTATCATCGAAATAACCTGATCAAACTCATTCGTTATTTTCATCATAATAACCATATCCTTCGACACCAATAAATTGTTCTCAGTATTCACCAGAACTTTCTTCTTCAGAACCTTCTTCTTGCTCTACATAATAATTAGCAAAGAAATCAAAAGGATTACCTTCTGCATCATATAAAGATGAAGCATCTAATTCATACTGCTCATAAGGTTCGATAAATATTTCATTTTCAGCATCGTATGAAATGTAGTAAGCATTATTATCTGCATCAAATGCTACTTGAATCGAACCGTCTTCTGGTAATTGACCACTTTCGTATGCTAACGCTGCTGGTACAACGTCATCAGCACCATCATAAAGGTTACCAAATATCGCCTCTGAATCTTCGTCGTTTATTTCGTCATTAACTTCTTGATCCTCGAAAAGATCATTTTTCTTTTTAGTCTTTTTGGCCACAATTAATTCCTAATAGTTTTGAAATAAGCAAAACATTTTATATTATTATAATCTACTAAAAAATTCCGTTTCGTGAATTTCTTCAATTTAAATATAGTATTTAAATGGTTTTTTAGTAAAGATTGGTTTGATCTTTTTACCATTCTCGATCCAACTACTAAAGAAATAAAGAGTTAGACCTACTAAAATAATCCCTATAAGTATATATGAAATAGCTGTATTAGCTTTAATAAAATTTATAGAAATTTTATCTTTGATAAAACTCGTGAAAAAATTAGCAAAGGTAATTGCTATTGAATTTGTTGTTTGATTTATGCCTAAGGGGGTTATTTTATTCGTTTTAAACCCGTAAGATAAAGCATGGGCTATTAATAGGTTGTACAAGATTCCATAACCAAATCCTGAAATTGATTGAATAGCTAAATAAACATATCCTTTATTAGTTGTTTCTAGCGCATCAGTATTGATTAATAAAATTAACCCTACATTGTATAGAATGAAGAATAAAGAACCAAACATGGCTACTAATCACTTATCAAAATACTTAACTCCAATAACACCCATTAATACTCCACCAAGTAGTTGAGCACCACTGAATATATTTGATAAATAACCTTCATAAGGAGCGCTATTGCTATTACCTACTAATTGCTGCAGTGTTATTTGAGCTATTCCATCCGATATAGCAAATTTGGTAAATATCACAATAGCAGCGAATATTATAGCTACAACAAAGCTATATATTTTGTTAAATGATTTATCAATTATATTTTTTGGATCATCTTTTTTTAAACCTACAAATTGCGGATTTTCCCGTAAAAATCATCAAAAAACAAGATTTATTATAATCGCAATTAATCCAATTAATCAAAGATATTTTGTAATCTCGACATCAGCAGTTTTGTTTTGTGTAATTGCTAGAGTTCTTATTAATGATTGGATCGGTGAAGCTATAAAATCAGCTAATAATGGCGGTATTGATAAAATTGATATCGCTAAAAAAGGTTTTTCTTTAGCATGTTGTTCATTAAATCATAATGAGAATGAACCAATACATGAAGCGCCTATTCCAACACCAATTACTTGTATTAAATTAGTTGCAAAACTAGGCTTAATAATTATCGGAATAAAAGTGACTAATTGTAACAAAAGAGCGGTAAAAATGACCTTTTTTCGTGATTTAAATTTTATTCCTAAATAGTCAAACAATGGTCTAGTAAAAATACCCACAAAACCATATAAACTTAGCGGTAAATATAATAAACCACGATCAAGCATTAAGTCATTATGTAAACTACCACGATAGCTTCTAACTAGAAAAATCGGAATTCAAAATATCGTGTAAAAAATAAAGAGTTTTTTATAACCCTTATTTTCAAATTTTATTTTTCAAAAAAAGATAGCACTTACAATCAGACAAATCAAAAACAACGATAAGTTAATTATTAATGATGTTTTGTATTTATCTGATACCATTATGCTTGCTTGATTAATGATTGTTGTTAACAATCAATCTAACTGATTATTCATCATCTTGCAATAATTTAGAGAATGTTTCTTGAGGAATTTGAACAGATCCAATCGCTTTAAGGCGTTTTTTACCTTCTTTTTGTTGTTCTAGTAATTTCTTCTTACGAGAAACGTCACCACCATAACACTTAGCTAATACGTTTTTACGCATAGCTTTAATTGTTTCACGTGAAATAATCTTTGAACCAACTGCTGCTTGAATTGGAATTTCGAATAAGTGTCTTGGTATCAAATCTTTGAGTTTTTCCACGATTTTTTTCGATTTCTGATAAACAAATTGGGTATGACTAATGAATGATAATGCATCCACTTTTTGTGAGTTTAGTAAAATATCAACTTTAACTAGATTTGATTCACGATAACCGATTAATTCATAGTCTAATGATGCATAACCTTTGGTAACTGATTTCAATTTATCAAAGAACGAATAAATAATTTCAGCTAACGGAATTTCGTAGATCAAGATTTTTCTTGTACTATCTACTTCTTTCATTTCTTGGTATTCACCTCTAAAGTTTTGACATAATTCCATTATTGAACCAATGAACTCATCTGGTGTTGAAATCGTTAATTTAACAAAAGGTTCTAACATTGCCTTGATTTTATTTCTTTCAGGCATCTTAGCAGGATTATCAACCTTAATGGTTTCGCCATTTGTTAAATTACATTCATACATAACTGATGGAGCTAAAAGAATTAAAGGAATGTTATATTCACGCACAATTCTTTCGCGAATTACATCCATATGTAATAAACCTAAAAAACCACAGCGAATACCAAAACCTAATGCGTTAGATGTTTCATATTCATACTCTAAAGCAGCATCAGTTAAAACAATTTTTTCCATAGCTACTTTTAAGTTTTGGTAATCAGCCGTATCAACTGGATATAACCCAGCATAAACCATCGGCATTATCTTACGATAACCTGGCAAAGGTTTATCGCAAGGATTATCAACAGTGGTAATCGTATCCCCTACATGAATATCGCGAATGGTTTTAATTGAAGCAGCTACATAACCCACTTCACCCGCTTCTAAATAATCCTTTTTTTGCATATTAGGATTTTTAATCCCTACTTCAGTAACAATATATTTGGCGCCATTAGCCATGAATAAGATTTCATCACCAACTTTTAATTGACCGTCAAACAATCGAATAAAACAAACTACACCTTTGTGCGGATCATAGTAACTATCAAAAATTAATGCTTTTAATGGATCGTTGTTTTCAGCTTTTTTAGGAGGCGGTATTTTCTTGATAATCGCATCGATAACATCTTCAACATTCAATCCTGTCTTAGCAGATATCAACGGAGCGTCTGAACAATCAATCCCGATTGTAGTTTCAATATCATTTTTTACTTTTTCGACATCAGCTGATGGTAAATCTACTTTATTGATTACAGGAATAATTTCTAAATTATTTTCTAACGCTAAATAAACATTAGATAATGTTTGCGCCTGAACTCCTTGAGTAGCATCAACTACTAATAAAGCTCCTTCACATGCCGCTAGACTTCTAGATACTTCATACGTAAAATCAATATGACCTGGTGTGTCAATCAGATGAAAAGTGTAATCTTCATTATTTTTATTAAACTTAAGCTGCGCAGCATTAAGTTTAATCGTAATACCACGTTCTCTTTCTAATTCCATGCTATCTAAAAGTTGATCCTTCATCTCTCTTTTAGATACTGTTCCAGTTATTTCAATTAAACGGTCACAAAGTGTTGATTTACCGTGATCAATATGAGCAATAATGCTAAAGTTACGTATGTTTTTTTTATCCATATATTTAGTCTGACTTAGTTTTATTATGCGCTAATTTTAAATTTAATGTATTTAATAGAACGCTTTCTTAATTTAGCCGGGAAATTAATGTATTTTTTAGAAATCTTAAGATGTGATCATCAAACAATGAAGTATGTTGTCGGAAAATAAACAAACAACATTGATATGATCACTGTCCAAGCTATTTTAGGATTGTTAATAACATCTGTAGCTGAACCATATACAGAATATGTGTTGTTGTCTTTAGTGTTATAAACATGCGGAATCGTCGCAATATAAATACCATAAATTAATGGATATATCATCCCAGGGATTAAGTAAGATCAAAACTTCTTAATTCCATTCGATGGCGCATAAACAAATTTAACAAAACCACAAACAACAAATACGATCGGATTGATCAGATGAACAAAAATACCTCTAGCAAAATTGATCGGAATTTTGATCCCTTCATATCCATCGTGCAGAGCGTTTAATATTAAATTATATCCAACAAAGGTGAATAAGATATAAACAATGCAAGCAATTAAAAACTTATCATTTTTTAAGAAGCTGTGCTTTGGAAAAAACACATAAAAAAACGAGAAAATTAATAATAATGTATTACTTTGGTTGGTAAATTTATCAATCACGGTATAACCATTTTTAAAGTTCTCAACCACCATCATGTTCTTACTTATTTCATTCGTTTGCAATGAATCAATTAGCCTTTGAACAATAAACCCAAAAGTAATTAAATTAAGTAAGAACACAAAAAAGAAGATTTTTTGCGTTCGATCTAGTTTATATTTGAATCAATAATCAAAGCTTTTAGTTTCCGTATCTAATGTATTCATAATTAATTTGTTAAGTTTTTATATTCTTATCATTTTTCTTATTTAGTTTTGTTTATCAACATAATTTTGTTTGTATTTATTGGATATCTTATTTACTCCTAGTCATACCAAATAACAAGTTAATGGTAATCAGATCAAGATTAAGAATGCTACTACTGGATAAGCAACCTGCGGATAATCTTTTGTATTAGTCGCTATATCATACACTGTATAAGTTGTTCCATCCTTAGTTTTATAAACAAAAGGAATTGTTGATGTATATATTGAATAAATAATCGGATATATACTAATCGGAATCAAATACTGATGGTATTTCTGTAACCTTATATTTGGGTCGTATATGTACTTAATAAAACCGCAAATAATAAATATGACCGGATTAAATAAGTGTTTGTATAAATCAACAAATAATCTAAAGCCTTTTTTGCTTAAAGCATAACCAATCTTTTTCTGGCTAGCTGCTAGATCTGAATTTGGTGAGACAACCGCTCCGATCGCATTAACAGCACTAATCGTATTATAAATAAAGAAGGTAAAGAAAATATAAGTAATACAAGCAATTAAAAACTTATCATTTTTAAGAAAACTATGTTTCGGAAAAAAGATGTAAATGGTTGAGAAGATTAGTAACAAAACATTACTTTGATTCGTAAATTTACCAATTACAACGAATGCATCCTTACCATTATAAAGAGCTGCAAAGATTCCATGAAGTACTAATAAAAATCCGATGATATTTGTAAAAAACACAAAAAGAAAGATCTTTTGCGATTTATTTAATTGATTTTTATATCAATTTTTAACACTAAATTTTCTAGGATTCAATGAACTCATACAGATTTTATTTTCAGGTAAAACAGCGGCTCTTTATTCTTTTTAAAAGTTTATAAAATGCTTTTAAAAAAGAAAAATGAACGATTAAATTCAAAATAACTTTGAATAAGCGTTCTTTTCTTTATTTCGTTTAGTTTTCTAGTGGTGTAGTACTCTTAGGTGGTACGTAGTATTTTGTGTTGATTTTTCTTGCCCCGAATCAAATAAGAAAGAATGTAATCGGGAAATAAACAAAAATCATTCCAATACAGATAGGTCAAGCTAATTTAGGATTTTTAATAACGTTTGTTGGCCCACCGTATACTGAATAATACTCACCATTAGCATGTGAATTATAAACATACGGAATAGTTATCACATAGATTAAGTAAATAATCGGATAGATCATTCCAGGGATAACAAACGCTTTGAAAGATTTAATTTTTTCAACAGGGTTAAATACAAATCTTAAGAAACCACAAACAATAAATACAACAGGGTTGATGAAGTGTAAGGTAATACTTGCAGCAAAAGCAGCTATTCTATTTTCATTTAATAAAGCTGCATAACCTTTATCTTTAGCCGTTAAATTCAAGATCAAGTTATATCCCACAAAAGTAAATAGGATATATGTCATACAAGCAATTAAGAACTTCTCATTTTTAAGTAAGCTGTTCTTTGGATAGAACACATAGACAAATGCAAATACTAATAATAAAAGATTACTTTGATTCGTAAATTTATCAACTTCCGTAAATCCGTTTCTAAAAGCTCTTTTTTCAGCAGGACCTATATTGTTGTGCATTAAACTATCTATAAAAGAATAGATAACAAATCCTAAGCCAACAATATTCAATAAAAACACAAAAAAGAACATTTTTTGCGATTTATTTAATTTGTTTTTGTATCAATTTTTAATACAAAAACGCTTATTATCTAAATTAGTCATTTTATTTAATTACTTTTCTTAATTTATCTTCTTTGCAAAGAATGAACCTAAAGCTCCGAATAATCTTACGTCACGAACAGTTAGTTTTTTGTTGTTTACTAAGCTAGTTAGCGCTTGAGTTTGAATAGCTGAATTATTAGCAGTCATAGCAATAATAGTTAATAATTCTGATTGAGATAAGCCTAATGCTTTATTAGAATCAGTTAATCATCCAGCACCTAATTTATCAACATCACTGTAACTAATTTGTTTAACATATGTTGCAATTCTTCTTAAACTACCTTTAACGAATAATGTGTTGTTTAGATCGTAGTTTTCTTCTTTTTTGTTACCGATGTATCCAACAAATCTTTCAAAAGCAGAAGCAGGAATCAAGTTGATCATTTTCTTGATTTCTTCTAGTTTCTTATCGTAACTTAAAGGATTGTTCTTATCATCTTTTTTGAAGTAGTCGTTACTTGGAACTCTAGTTTCATCAGTAATTCTGTTAGCTAGACTATCTAATTCACGTTCAGACTTAATTGAATCAACATAAGCAATTAAGTTATCTTTGTTTCCGTATCCAAAGAAAGTACCTTTTTCACCTGATGAACTGTATGTTGTGAATAAAGCTGATTTAACTTCTTCCGCGATAGGAGCTGAACTATCTTTAAATACTAATCCAGCAAATCCGTATTGAGGAGATTTAGGAGAATCTTCGCTTGCAGAAACTTTGTAAGTTAATGAACTGTTGTTTCAATAGTTAGGTTCTGCAATCTTACTAGCTTCTGAACTTACGATATTTTTTCAGTTAGATCCTTTTGATCCTAATATACCATCAGGGTTAGCATCAAATTTAGTTAACGGATTGTTATTAGTATCAGTGCTACTAGTCATATTTAAATTAACTGGTAATGATCAAGTGGCAAAAGCGACTTCACCAGGTTTAATGCTAGTTTTAGCTATTTGTTTGAAGTTTTGTAAATTATTTCTTAATAATCATTGAAGAGTGTATAAGTATTTGTAATAATTGAATGTTAATTCTGAACTAGGATTCTTATCTAATCTTTGATCATTTCACAGATTATTAACAATACCATTTAATGTACTAAAACTATTATAAACACCTTTAGATGTTTTGTCGCTTAACGATGAAAATACCGAAAACTGATAAACATTTCTTATAACATTTTTCAATGTAGTTTGATCTATCCCAAATGAAGATCAAACGCTACCGTCTTCAACCTTATAAAACTCTTTAAACTCTTTACTTGATTTAATGAATTCAGTTTTGATTTCATTAGTTAATAAAGATGAAGAGATAATAGAACCTAAAACTAAATTTAAAGCTAATTTTAGATTTTCTCATTTACTAAATTGTTCATCTTCAGCTTTAATATCTATAAAGGTATTTTGACTTTTACTATTAATTAAAACTGTTTCAACTTTTAATTTAGTTAACAATTCTTGAATTTTAGCATCTCTAGCTTCACGTTTATCTTTGATGTTTTTTTCAATACTCTTAGTTGTACCTGTTGTAGCATTTGTACCAGTTAACCCAAAAGTAGCTAAGTAGTATTGTTCTAAACCGTTATATGAACCATCAGCTGATCTTACATAAGGTAATTTAGCTGCTATACCATTGTTACCTGGTTGGTTGTTTTTTTGATTATCATCAAACGCTTTAGCGCGTTCATAGATTTTAGCTCTAATGTTTTGCACTTGAGTATCTAAATCAAGAGCTCTTTGGTATTCAACTTGCGACTTAACTAAATCATTAACTAAGTCATAAACTTTTTTAAAGCTAGTTTTAAAACTGAAGTTCCCACCATCTTCAATATTAAAGATATTGTTTTTGTCTTCAGGTTTTGATGTAGCTTCTTCATACATCTTACTTAACGTTAAGTATAAGTTTAGTGTTTGATCTTTATCATAGTATGACTTAACTTGGTTTTCTAAGCTGAAATCATATTTTTCATTATCAGCTAAACTTACAGATGATTTTAATAATGAACGGTAAGCTAAGAATTCTTTTTGTTTAGAAATATCTCTGCGCTTATCCATATTATTATTTAAATAGTATTCGCCACCATCTATAGCAATAACATGAATTCCATCTTTACCTCTAGCAAAGATGAATTTGTCAGCTTTTGTATTTTTAGAAGTAGCAGTAGTAGCTGCTGCAGGAGTAGCTGGAGCAGGAGTAGCAGGAGCTGAAGCTGGAGTTGATGAACCTTCTGACGAAACGACCATATCAGCAGCTCTAGACATTGGTTGAGATGAAACCTTCATTTGTTTCCCATCTCACTGAAATATTTCAAAAATCTTTTTGCTCTTATCAGCTAATTTAGCATAAGCCTCATAATACGGATCTTTAGTTCTATTAGTGCTATCAGCTTTTAATAAAGACTCATTTTCAACTGTTTGATAAGAAGTGTCAACTTCAGCAGTCTTCATTGGAGTTCCGTTTGTTGCATCCGGAGTTCTAATGAAGTTGTTCATTAAGTTGGTTTCATCTATTGAAGATTGAACATTACCTACATTATCTTTGTTAGGATTATTAGTTTGTCTTAGATATTGTTGAACAAAGGCAGCACTAAACGACACATCATAACTATTAAACATATCAGATGCAGTCATTAACAACTTACCACCAGCATCAGATGAGAAGTTGTTCGGAATATCAATTCCTTTAGTCTTGTCGTTTACATAACTATCTAAACCATTGCGAATGAATTGGTTATAAGCTCTCATTCCTTTATTTTCATCGAATGGTTGATCTTTAGGGTTTTTAAACGCTTGGAAATTATATCCAGCAACTAATGAACTAGCATTAACAACGCGGTCATTAAAAATAGAATTTAATCCGTCTTTTGGAGTATCATTAGTAAATACAATTCTAGATACTAAATTAGGATTTTCATTAGTTACTCAACTATCAAAAATATTAGCTTGGATTTGCGCTAAGAACTCTTTATTGTTTTGTTCGTTATCAGTTTTACTAAATCCTCCATTAGTAAACTTGATATTTTTTCAATTTTCTGGATTGCTTAATGTTTCTCTTGATGGAATTTTAGTTAGGTTTGAATAAACTGTTAAACCATCTGTGTTTGTAGATGTAGTTGGTGCGTAGTTTAAATATTGAGTTTCAAAAACAGAGTCAAGGAAATCCCTAATGATCTTTTGGTTTAATTGATTTTTTAGATAGCTTTCTTTAGTACCACCATTAGAGTCATATAATTGTGTTTGTAAAAGATCTTCATATTCATTACCATGAAGTTTCTTATTATCTTTAATTGATGTATCTAATTGATCTTTGATATCATCACTAAAGTTTTCGTATTTGTTTTTTAAAACTTGAGATTTTGAATCTTTGTAATAATTAGATAAAGATTCTGCTAACAATGTTGATAATAAAGTTTGAAAACCTTGGTTATTTTTTAAAGCAGTTGTTAATACAGATTGCGCTTGTAGTTTATAACCGCCTAAAATACTTTCATCACCATTTACAAAACCTTGGTTGATATTATTTTCACCATTGTTACTGTAACCTGTATTGAATCTATTAAATTGATTGTTAGCAACATTGCCACAAGAACTAGCAATGATTCCAGCGAAAGAAATTAAAGACAATAAGGATATTTGTCTTGTAATTCTTCGTTTTTTATTATTGTTTTGAAACATCAGTTTTACTCCAATTTAAAATTTTACTACTTTTTATTTAATTCTTTAGGGTCCATCTTAAACCTAAAGCATCATATAAACGTTTATCATTAACACTAATAAGTTGTTGACTGTTAATTATTGCTAGTTCAGCGTTGTTTTGGTAAGAACTATCAAATGCGTACTTAGCTATCACAGATAGTAATTCATTAACCGATAAACCTAGACGATTGTCTGCGCTTGTTAATCAAGATTTTCCACCCAATTTACTTACATCATTAAAATTAATTTGTTTAACATAAGTGGTTCAATTTGTTAACGACTTAGCTGCTCTGTATGGTTTGAATCCTTCAGGTTGAGTAGTTAAATCAGTTGAAGTTTTCTTATTCTCTCCGATGTAACCAACAAATTTTGTATAAACGTTATTACCTAAAATATTCTTATCACTTAATGTGTTTATTAAGGTAGTTTTTCTTTGACTAAATTCGATCGGTTTACCATTAGCATCAGTTTCAAATAAATTAATATTAACCTTAGCTCTTTTTAGTAATTCTACAAAAGTATCTAACTCACGATTGCTAGTTAAAGAATTAACGTATTTAATAACTTCGTCTAAAGAACCACCGAATGAGTATAAGATACCATCTAATCCAGATTGTTCAAAATTATCAAATAAAACTGATTTAACTTCATCATTTAAGTTAGCTGTTGAGTTGGCTACACTTAATCCATTGAATCCATAAATACGTTTATCAGTTGTTTCATTACCAACAGTTGAATAATTAGTATTCTTAGCTTTTACATTTGGATCGCTATCAACAGTTTTATTGATATTGATAAAGTCAAACTTACTTCCTTGTAAGTAATCAGGGTTAGCGATAAATTTATTGAAATCTACTTTATCTTGAGTAGCAGCAATATTACCGTTTTCTTCTAACTTAGTTCCACTAGTTAATGTTCAAGAAACATTAGCACTAATACCTCTTGTAATTTGGTTAGATAAGATCTTCTTGAATTCTGCTAAGTTATCTTTAATTAAATATCTAAATGTGTTTATATATCTTAAATAATTAATTGAAGCATTGTCATTTGGATCGGTTATAGTAGTTAGACTATTAAAGTAATTTTCTAAAACTTTTTTATATTCATCTTGAGTTGTTCAAGAACCATATTTAAGTTTATCTGTTTTTGTTTCTCAAGTACTTTGAATGAAATAAAAATCAACTACATCTTTGATTTGCTTCGCTTCAATGTTTTCATAATCTTTAAATTCATGTTTAGAAGCATCATAGAATTTCTTGAAGTCTTCATCATTTAGATAGAATTGTTTTCTAAAATTATTAGCTGAAGTTGGTAACGCGATTGTTGCGTTGATAGCAGCATTAATCCCAACATCATAACCACTATCATATCTAGAAGTTACAAAAACATTTTGTGAGTATAATTGAGAACTTACACCAGTAAGAAGTAATGTATCGATTGCAGCTTTAATACTCTTATCATAATTATCTTTAGCATCGTTTACTACTTTATTAAATAATTGAGTTAAACCTGTATCTTTTGTAGCTAAACTTGCTTTATCTAGCAAGTTGTTTTCAACTAATAATTCTTTGTAGTAACTTTCAATACCTAAATAAGTCCCATCACTAGCTGCTGGATGAGGTAATTTAGCAGCTAATCCAATGCTAGGTGATTTGTTTGATTTAACTAAATCATCAAACATCTTAGCTCTTTCTAAAATCTTATCTCTAACATTTAAAGCATCGTTTCTAACTTTTTTAGCATAGTTATATTGAGCTTTATTTTTAGCTAGATCTGAAAGAATAGTTGAAACTTTTTTTAAAGAGTCTAAAAATTTCTCATTACCTTTTTTATATAAGAATGACTTATCATTATTCACTGCATTTAGTAAGAACTGCATTATTAAGGTAATGTTGTTGTCATCAAAATATTTCTTAACAGATTCTAATAAGTTAAATTGATAAGTTTTTTCGCTAAAGTATTTAGGAAACTCACTATTCTTTAATAATTCATTTCTGAATAATAAGAATTGTTTTTGTTTCTCAATATCTCTAGTGTTACCAGTTAAGTAATAGTTAGCGCCATCAATAGCAATGATATGAATACCATCCTTACCTCTAGATAAGATGAATTGCTTAGCTATTTTGTTTGCATCTTCATTTGTTGATTTAGGTCTGATATATTCATGAATACTAGATTTACCTTCAGCGTAATCTTTATATACACTGTAGTAGCTATTTTGATCAATCTTATCAACTAAAATACTTGATTTAATTTTTTCAGATATTTCTTTTAATTGATTATCGTTTGAAGTTAAATCTAATTTAGTTGAATATTTAGAATTCGCATCTGCCTGATCAGCAAAGATAAAATTCTTCATAATGTTGTCCGGATCAAGTGTAACCGATGCTACTGCATTATCCTTATCAACATTATTAACTAAATCTTGATATTGTTGTACATAAGCAGTACTAAAAGCAACATCAAAAGAATTAAACATTCCGCTAGCAGTCATTAACAACTTACCACCAGAATCTGATGAAAATTGATTTAAAAAATCTACTGTGTAGTTTTCTGGATTGTAATAATTATTCAACCCATCGTTAGCTACTAATTGTTTGAATCCAGTCGATAGTTTAGGTGAAGTTTTATCAACAACTTTATTTGGATCAGTAAAAGCTTGGAAATTATAAGTAGCTCTAAGATCATCACCTAAAATTTTTTTATTAAATATCTGATCCAATCCACCTCTAATATCTTCATTAGTAAATACTAATCTAGATACTAAATTCGGATTTTCTTTTCTAACTCATTGATCAAAAACATACGATTGAAAATCAGCAAACATCTGTTTATTGTTTTGCTCTGATTTATTATCTGTGTAACCTTCAGCATAAAACTTGATGTGTTTTCAATTTTCAGGCTTACTTACTTCGTCGATTAAAGGATTAGCAACAGGTTTATTATCATCATTAAAATAACCTAAATAATCATTTTGGAAAACTAATGATGAGAAATCAGTAAAGACATTAGTAAGAACTTGTTTGCGTTTATAAGCATCAACAGTTCCGCCGTTAATATCTAATACATCTGTTTGTCTTCTAACTTCAAAATTTCTTCTAAATTGATTTCTTAAAGAAGTTGTTTCACTTTCTAACTTAGTATCAGCTTCTTTCTCTCAATTTCGATATTTTTCAACTATTTCAGAAGATGCATTATTTTCATATCAATTCTCTAATGAATCTGCTAACAAATATCTAGCAAAATTGTTAAAACCTTGATCGTTTTCAAGTGAGTTTTGAAGAACTTCATTGAAAGAACCGACACTAGAGTTACTAAAATTTCTTGGATTAGACTCAGTCTTAAAAAGTCCGTCTAAGACTTGTTTTTCCACAGCACTAGAACAGCTGCTGGCAACTAAGCTCATCACAGATATGCCACTTAATAAAAAGGAAGTTGCAAGAATTTTATTTCTTTTGTTTTTAAACATGAATTTAGATATATAAATAAATGAAGAAACACGAGGGATTCTTCAACTATATCGTTTTTTATTATACTATATCACTATTTTATGTATTTATCAACGCAAACGTGAAAGATTGAAAAAGTTTTCTAAATGAGGTTCTGATAATTTGATTAAACTAATTACACAAATTATTAAAATGGGTAACCTTAAAGTTTCTTTAATCACTCTTGGAATTAAGTAAGCGCTTAAAATAAAATCTTTGGATTTTGGTTTTTGATGAACTACATTAATTAAGAATTCATTAATTGATATTGTTCCTAACACTAATGAATAAAGAACCGATAAAGTAATCATCATAGTCGAAACATATAAAAATAGTTTAATCGATTCTTTAGTTTTTTTATTTCTTAAGTATAGCAATCAACTTATGATTTCTGAAAAAATAAAAAATAAACCAATAAATACGAAACTTAGTGTTGATCCAAACGAATTGTTTCTTATCAATATTTTTTCTGTGTCTGTATTGTTGTATAAAGATAAAAAGATGAACCCCGAAACACAGAATCCAATAATTAAAACTTGTTGAAATAAAAAATCTAAGGAATTAGAACTGTATTGTTTTCTAATTCGATAAATCGAACCAAACAGAGAAGCAGTAAATACAATCATCGGTTCTTGAATAGCATAAAGTCAATACCATACACCACCTTTACCTAAAATAAATGAAAGTGTATCAGTTAAAAAACCTATTGGTATAGCAGTAACTGGACCGAAAATTCAACCAATTAAAGCTAATCCTACTCAAGAGATTCCTAAACTTATCGTGGGACCTATCTTTATAACAAAAAAACCTAAAACAACTTTTAAAGCTATAAACATAGATAAAAAAGAAATAAGGTAAATGTTATACCTTAATTTAAGTGGTCAGAACGGTAAAAAAAACCTAATGATTGCTAATTTATTTATCGGTTTTTTAGCAACATCAAACTGATTTTTAATAGCTATTTTTTGCAATATTAGAATACCTTATTAGATGAATCGCTAGAATTATTTCTTTCGAAAATAGAAGTTATTTCGTTAGCTGCTTTTTTGATTTCTTCTGCATATTTATCAACAGCTTCATCAATTTTTTCTTTATCAATTTTTGGTTTGAAGAACATTGAAATCACAATTAAAAATATAATTGCCAAAGGTATTGAAATTAATCCTATTCAAATAATTTTAGTAACTTCATAGACTGTATCAGCAGGAATCACTACAGCCTCTTTTGAAAAGAAAATTTTCGAAGGAACTGAATACAAGTGTTTAATTCCATCAAGTAATGAACCTCCAGAATAAGGACTAAAGAATGGCGAAAAAGAATAAAACACTATGAATAATAATAGATAAATTAATGGTTTAATTCTAAAACTATATCTTAAGTTGTCATTAATATGAGGAGGTTTTACTTCTTTATTAGTGTATGTAGAAATTAAAGCGATAGCGTTTTGAGATTTTTTAAGCGATGTTTTACCTATTGCTGAAGTTATGTATGTATAAGCGCAAATAATATTTACAGCAACTAATAATAACGTAGAGGTAGTATTTATCGGAGATAGTATTGGATAATTTTTATTATCTATAGCAGATACAAATGTTGGTATTTCTTGATTTTGATATAAAACGAAGTATCAAGCTAATAACCCTAACCCAAAAACAGCGAATATTAAACATATTACAGAAGCTAAGTAGTTCAATATAATCATTAATTTAGATTTTTCTTTAAATAAGAAAAATTTACCAATATCAGATTCAGATTTAACAACGATCGAAGCAAATTGTTTGTAATCAGGTTGACTGATTGAAGAAATGATTTTTTCTAAATTTTCTTTCAAATCAATAGAGGAACCTAATGGAACACTAAAAGAAGTTTTTTTATTTAATTCTTCTTCATCCTCGATATCAGATACTGTTGGTGATGAATTAATATCATTCTTATTATTATTTATTTCTTCATCATTACTTTCAACTACATTTTTTTCTTTTTCATTGACTTTAGGTTTGTCAATTATTTCATCAAATGATTTATTAAAAGTATTAAGAATGAAAATATCAAGATAATTGATATCATCATTAGCATCATCAAATGAGTCGTAAGAAACCAATTTATCGCTAGTATATTTGCTAGTTGTAAACTTGTTAAGTTTATTTAAAGCAAATTCAACATATTCCAAGTTATCAGAAGCATTTTCAGTTTTACTAGCCAAAAATTTATAAATAGCAATCTGTTTAAATAAAACAGCTCTAAACGCCTCATTGTTCTTTAATTCAGTTTCAAACTTTTCACTATTTAAAATTGTGTTAAGTTTGTATTTAATTTTATCTATAGTTGAATTAAGTTCTATCGACATATTTAATCAATACCTCTTATGATGAAATATTTAAGAGATTGGTAAGGATCAGCCAAACTTCTTTTATTATTAATATCTAATTTTAACAAATCAACAATAAAATCCTTTATTACTTTATCAGATTTTACATAAATATCTCTATATGTATATTTTAACCAATAAATATTAACGCCCATTTTTTTAGCTATATCTTCATCAGATAATTTCATTTTTTTACCAAGCAATAAGAAATATATTTTACTAAGCATCGTAATCAGAGTAGAAATAATTTCGCTTGGTTGCCTCTTATTATCAATTAGATCCTGATATATATTTAATATTTCTTGAACATTATTATTGATAATCTCTTTAGCTAAGTTGTAGATTAATGTATCCGAATGATCAATTATTATTTTATCTATCTCTTCACGGTTGTTTAAGCTTTCTTCATCAACAAATTCCAATTTTTTAATTTCACTGCATATTAGTCTTGCATCGTTATTAGTATTTTTATCAATAAAATAAGGAAGTCAATTTGGATAATTTTTATTTAACTTATCTAACTCTTTTGTTATGAAATTAAACTTAGAATTATTTTTACTATCTAAGCTTTTTATCTCATTTTTACCGTCAATTTTTAATAAATCTGTTTTTTTATAATCATATTTACTATCAACTATTAAAAAAACTTGTTTAGATGAATTATTAATAGTATTTATTAACGCTTTACTACTATTTAAATCAAATTCTTTATATAAAAATGCAGGATTAATAATTGCTATAATTTCATTCGAATTATTGTTGAATAACCCAGTACTTAAGTATTGAGATAAATTAGTATTTTCATCATAGTTAACTCAAACAATATTTTTATTCTTATTTTTCTCTCTTAAATTTATTTGAGCTAAATATAAATCGTCACAAATCACTAAATAAGACACTTTAGATTAACCTCATCACCCACATATTACTGATAAATAAATAATAAATTAATAAATAGTAATAAGGTGTTCAATTAGCTAATTCAGATAAATTTATAACGAAATAATTTATTTGAAAAGTTTCTATAATGATAAAAAAGACATTATGCAAGATTTCTAAATACGGTCAAATAACATTAAATGGGAATAGAAAAAGATTTAAAAAATAGATACTCATAATAATAGGACTCAAAATTATTGATCAAAATATTGTCAATAAATTTATCTTCCCATAACCATTAATAATCAAACCGCCTAACACTATATTGATAAGCACACTCGAAATTATTGATTTAGCAAAATTATTTATTTTTTCAATTTGATAAATTGCAGTTATTACAGATACACTTAAATAGCTTAGCATATAGGAATAGCTCAGAAAAGCATATGGATTAAATAACAATAATACTAGTCCAGAAATCGCTAAAACTAAAAAACTTATATCCTTTTCTTTTATAATTTTCTTAAGAATAAGATTAATAAATAAACATAGTAATATTCGTGTTACTCCATAACTAAAACTCAATAAGTAACAATAAAAAATTAATACCGGAAATGACACAAAATTACCGATGATTTTTGATTTTTTAAATATTTTTTGAATAGTTATATTTATTAAAGATAAATGCAACCCACTAACAACTAATAAATGCGCTATTGATAAGTTTAATATCTGGTTATATATAACTCTATTATCATTGTTTCTAATATTAAATATCATTAATAATAAAAATCCTCTTGATTGTTTTCTTTCGTTTGTATTAAGATATTTCAAAATTATTTTTCTAAGATCATATTCTTCTGGTATCCTATCTAACAACTCTTTAAAACTAACCCCTTTAATATCAAGAAAATAATAAATAAGATAATACCCTAAAAATAAAACAAATAATACGCAAATAAAAATTGCTATTTTGCAATTAAACAAAAAGAATGAAACAATAAAAAAAACTACGCCTAGGATTCCTATCAGTATCCATTGTTGTTTATTAAATGTATAACCCAACAATCAAATGGAAACTAAACAGAACATCAATGCTAGTCCGTAGTTTTCTTTTATGTTTATTCTTCTTTTTAATTCCATATACAAGATATGGAAAAAAATCTTATTTTAAAGAATTTAATTTATCTTCTTTTAGTTTTAACTCTTCTTGATAGTTATTTAATTTTTTAACTTCAGCCTCGTATTTTTCTTTTGGAGCTTTATTCTTGAAGTTTTCATTATTAACTATATTTAAACTTCTTTCAACTTCTTTTTGAAGTTTTACTATTTCAGCTTTTAATTTATCAATAATTTTTGACTTATCATTCTCATAAACAACATAGAATTCATTATCATCTGATGCTATCAAGAATAAATCGTCAAGTTTTTGGTCACTTATCTTAATAAGATTTATGTTTTCTGTTTTTAAATATTTAGTTAAGTCTTCAATATAACTTACATCATTCTTGTAAAGAACGTTTAACTCTGTTTTAGATTTCAATTCGAAACTTTGTTTGAAATTTCTAATCTTAATAACTATTCCTAAAATATTATCAAAGTTAGACGTTTTTTGTTTAATATCAATTAAGCTTGGTCATTTTTCAAGAATGATCGAAGGTTTTTTATTACTAAATTCAAACACATTGTATAGTTGTTCAGTAATAAATGGAACAGAGGGATGAAGCATAACTAATAAATTCCTAAACATTTTATTAGCTAGATCATATTTAGCTTTAGATCATCCGTTTTTCTTATTGAATTCAATATAAACATTAGCAAAATCATCTCAAATGAAATCACTTAATTGTTTGTTTGACAGAGCGAAACGGTATTCCTTTAATTTATCTTGAACACCTTCATTAACATCGTTAAAACGGTTAATAATTCAATAATCTAAACTATCTAACCCTTCATCAGTTAATTTAGTTACATCAATTAAGCTAATATATCTAGCTAAATTTCATAGTTTATTTAAAAATGAAGCTGCTGCATTCATTTTTTCGGTATTATACGAAACATCTTCACCTGGTGAAGTATTTGATGTTAAGAATAATCTTAAAGCATCTGAACCATATTCATCAATTACCTGAATTGGATCAATTCCATTATTAAGTGACTTCGACATCTTGCGGTTTTGATCATCTAATATCAAACCATGCAATAATAAGTCTTTGAATGGAATTGATTTTTTAAGCAATCAAGACATGATCACCATTCTTAACACTCAAAAGAATACAATATCATAAGCAGTAACTAACAATGAATTAGGAAAATTATCAGCAAACTCTTTATCATCAATTCCTTCATTAAAACATATTAAAGGTCACAATGCTGATGAGAATCAAGTATCCAAAACATCCGGATCTCTTATGTAATCTTCACCTGGTGAAGTTATACTCACTTTAATATCTTCAGAATTATTCTTATTATATCAAGCTGGTATTTGATGACCTCATACAAGTTGTCTTGAAATACATCAGTCTTGATTAGAATCCAATCAATTATTAATCGTATCTAAGAAACGTTTAGGATAAATTTTGATATTATCAGGATTGTTAACTAATTTTTTAATCTCATCAACAAATTTAGTTGTAATCAAGAATCATTGCTTCGATAATAACGGTTGAATAATTGTATTAGAACGATCAGAATAACCGATATTGCTTACTATTTCTTCAAACTTAACGTATTTATTTTCTTTAATTAATTTATCAACAATTAGTTCTCTAGCTTGATAAACATCAACACCTTCAAATTCTAAAGCTAGTTCATTAAGTGTTCCGTCAAAGTTAATACAGCTTAATTCTGGTAAATTATGTTTTTTAGATAATGCATAGTCATTATGATCATGCCCTGGGGTACATTTCATAACCGCACTACCAAAGTCGATGTCAATGTATTCATCGACTAAAATCGGAATTAATTGATTGTTCAATGGATTAATCAATTTTTTATCGTGATATTTTAAATATCTTTCGTCATTAGGATTAACAAAAACAGCCACATCAGCATAGATTGTTTCAGGTCTAGTTGTAGCTATTTCAAGATAATCTTCGCTATCTTCTAGATAATACTTAATATAATGTAATTTTTGCGTTTTTTCCTTATTGATTACTTCAATATTTGATATAGCAGTATTTAGTTTAGTGTCTCAGTTTACAAGTGTATATTTCTTAGTTATATATCCTTGTTCATAAAGTTTTACAAAAACATCTAAAACATATTTATTTGACTGTTCTGATAAAGTAAATTTTTCTTTTTTTCAATTAAGCGCTAAACCTAACGATTTAGCTTGATTCTTAATTGTTTTAGATGATTCTTGTGCTCATTTATAGATGTTATTAAAGTGGGTTTGGCGATCGTCTTTTTTGTAATCAATATTATTGCTTCTTTGAATTGATTCGAATTTTGTTTGCGTAGCAATCCCTGCATGATCAGTACCAGGAATTCAATTAATATTTCCAGTTACTAACTTTTTATAACGAACAATTAAGTCTTGAATCGATAAATTTCAAGCGTGACCAATATGTAATTTACCCGTTAAATTAGGTGGAGGCATAATCACACTAAACGGTTTTGTGTCAGATAAACAAAAATCAGATTTTTGATTAGCATAATCAGTATCTAATCAAAAATCTACAACACCTTCACTTATGTATTTATGATCGTATTTTTGGTTTAAATCCAGTTTTTTTAATTGTTTCATAATTTACGAATTAACATCTATAATTCTTAACATTAAGTTATTTAAATTTTGCTTGTTTTTAGCGCTTATTAGAATGATTTTTTCTTCATTAACCTTAAGAGCATTTAAGATCTTATGTTTATTGTTAGGATAAGCTGATTTAGGGTATTTATCAATCTTGTTAAAGACAATATAATAATCAATTCCAAGAGTTGATAACAGCTTGGTTATTTCCATATCTTGTTGAGTTATTACACCAAGATCAAGAACTAAAAAAATGCCAGCTAAATTTTCTCTATGATTCAAATAATCAGTTAAAAAAGCTGATATTTCTTCTTTTTGAGATTTCTTGATTCTTGCATAACCATATCCAGGTAAATCGACGATTCTCTGATTACTAATCTCATAAAAATTCATAGTAACCGTTCGACCTGGGGTTTTTGATGTATGAGCTATCTTAGCGTTTGCTAGACCGTTAATAATTGTTGATTTTCCAACATTTGAACGACCTATTAAGCACACTTCTTTTTTTGAATCGTTAATGCACTCTTTTAAGCTAGTAGCGCTTTTAATAAAACGATTCATTATGGTTATTTCATTTCCTTAGAATATGCACGCATCATTTGTTTTATTTGAGCTTCAGATGGTTTACGTCCCATTTGAGCATATAAACTGCGAATTTGTGCTTCTGTTATCGGTGGGTTTTTACGCATCTGACGCTTAAAGACTTTAATTGCAATGATGTAACCTAAAATAGCTCCAGCTATTAAGCATAAAGGTATACTCAAACCTAGTGATAATGCTAATTCCATTTTTGTCTCCTAATTACTATCCTTATTTTTCTTATCTTGGTCGTTATTGATATCGCTATTGCGCTTTAAGATATCAGCGCCATTATTTTTATTAATATCGATTTTACCACTCAATAGATAATGACCATATTGATCTTGATCATTATCAAATTCAGTTGTATTAGTTCTTGAATCTAATGATTTTATTTTATTATTATTAGTTTTTTGTGAACGCTTAGATTTTTTGAAATGAACAGTATGTTCTTTCATTTGATCAATTGAGTTTAGTTCAAGTGGGTTTTTAGATAAAACATTACCTCATGCAACTTCTTCCATTCTGTCCATATAATAACTTGGGAAGTTGTTTAGCAAAACAGATTTTGCTACAGAATCCATGTTATCAAAATGTTCTAATGATAATACCGAAATGATTCTAGGCATTATCCCATTTTTTAATAATTCTTCGCGAAAACTTAATGCTTTTATTAAATCTGCACCACAAGCAATAATGTTAACAGTAGCATAATTATGCGTGTTTAATTCATAGCCAGCTAAATTAATGCCATCCACCATAATATTAACTAAATCCGAAACATGTGGCAAAACAATAAAGGTATCTTTTTTGTTTTGTTTATTAAATTCACATATTGAATATTTTAATTCTTCGTATGTTCCTGGTTGTAATAACAATGTGTTGTTTTGGTATGCGATTGAATTACAAATTGAATTTAAATAATTAAAAGATAAACCCTTAGGAGTATTTACTAAATATAAGAATTTATTGTTGCATTGTTGTAAGTTTGGATCAGTTATAATCGATGATATTAGGTTGATATCAGTATTAATTACTGGTAAATGAACTTTGTTGTGCGCTATAGCGCAAGCAATAACTTTAGCCAGTTCAATTCATTGCCCTAATAATATTAAACGATCAGAATTGATTTGATTTAGTTCATTTTCCAACTCATAATCATTATCGTTAACTTCTAATAAAACAGAGTTAGGTTGTTCTTTAAAAATAACTGCTTTTAATTTAGCTAATGATTGATTACTATCAATCTTATCTGAGTTGAATTCCCAATCCTTATAATTTGTTAAATAGTCATCTAAAACAATATTTCGTCTTTTTAATTCATCTAGTTGATTATTTATTAAATCTTTTAATTTATTAACACGTGTTTGTTGGGTCGGGTAAATATCATTTGCAGTTTCATATAAAACCTTAAATTCTTCACCATAGTATTCAAAACGCTTGATTAATTTGTTTAATTCTTCTTGATCTAGTTGAGTTCTTAATACTTGACTAGTACCAGCAATTTCTGAACCATGCCCAACAACAGTGTTGATATCAACAAAAGCAGGACGATTAGCATTGACTGCATATTGGAACGCTACATCAACTTTATCAACATTGTTAGCATTCAATACACTGATGTATTTATAACCCATCTTCTTAACAATTGTTGAAAAGTCAGTTATTAAATAATCATCATTAGCTCCGCGTTCTTCAAAAGAATTATTATCATAAATAATAACTAAGTTATCTAATTTTTGATTAATAGCAGTTTTAAGAGCTGATAAACCATAATTAGAATTCAAATCAGCACTACTAACAATACAATAGATTTTATTAGTTTTTGTGTAATGAGAAGCTTTTTGTATTAACTTAGAATCTATTGCTAAACCTACAGCATAAGCAAGATTATAACCTGGTTGCTTATTCGAAAAATCGTAAAGATTTCTAATCTTTTTTTCATAAGAAAAATCAATTAGATCATCAACTTTTATATCAGGATGTTTTAATAAGTAAAAACAAGCCCTAATATTAGATCCACCTAATTGTTTTGAAACAACAAGTTTATCATTATAGCTTGCATCTATATCATTAACATCCATAACAAAATAGTTGCGGAACAAGACATAAAGATAACTCGCTGAACCAAATCCATATGCAGCTTTCCCTATAAAACTATTATTGACACTATCAAACATTAAGAATCTAAAGTTATTAACGATTGTATGTGAGTTTTTAGGGAAAGGCTTATTTTGATAAATCGACTTAATAACCATGTTTTCTAATTATTTAAATAATCTTTTATTTTCGTTAGTTTTTAGTTTTTCTCGAAGGTTATTAGGTACCTTAAAGATGTAATTAGAAGATAAATATTGATTCTTTAATAGTGTTAGGATTTGCTCTTCGAATGTCTTTTTAATCGCATCCACAGTACTACGATATTCAATTCTTACCTGATCTATTATACTGGTAATTATACTAGATTTAAAATCGTTTATTCGGTCTTTGATTGGAACATAATTATTAAACCAATCAATCATCTTAGGATATTCATGAAAAACATAACGATATTTAGCAACTAAAAACTTTAAACGATTCTCATCATAAAAACCTTCGCTTTCAATAAAGTTAATGGTCGGTTTTCAAACTACTCTGAAAAAATCACAGTTAGCTAATAAATCGTATTTCAAATAAAAATCGGGAATGTACGGATTTTTACCAAACTTCATATCAAGAGCTTCAAAGAAATTCTTTTTAATTAATATTCCTTGAGTATTAAATGAGTTAGCAAAGATGTAATCAATTGAATTACGGTCAGATAGTTTTTTATCATTCGTAGGAATATCATAAACCCCTTTCATAGGGTTAGATGTTGTAGCAACCATATTTCTCCCTACAATAATCTCAGTAAATTGTTCATTAACTGAAATCATATGCTTAATAGCATCTTGATTAAGAGTGTTTGGTGGTTCTAAAAATAAAAAGAAATGACCTGAAGCATATTTAACTAATTGATCATAAACAAAACCTCTCCCTTTTTGGGTTTGATTTTTATATATTCTTACATTTTGTTCGAATGTTTCAAATCTCTTTAAAACTTGATATGAATTATCCGATGAACTATCGTCAATACAAATAATTTCTATATTCTTATAACTTTGAAATAACGCAGAACTTACTGTGGTTTCTATCGTTTTGGCATTATTATATACAGGTATAAGAATAGAAACTAAGGGGTTTTTTACATGATAAAATTCGGAAGAGCGTGAATTAGTTTCATTCATAACACAAATTGGTTGCTGTATTATTGTTTAATTATAAAAGCATTTTTATTACTTTAAATAGCTTGATTTAAATATTTTTTCTAATAATTTAATATTATTTAAATTATTGTTTTTAATGGCTAGAAAAACTATTTTTCATATTGATTTTGATGCATTTTTTGCTTCAGTTGAAGAAAAATCCAATCCAGAATATATTAATAAACCATTAGTGGTTGGATCTAAATCGCATGGTTCTATTGTTTCTAGCGCTAATTATGTTGCTAGGAATTTCGGGGTTCGTTCGGCAATGCCAATTTTTCAAGCCAAAAAACTTTGTCCTTCATTAATTATTGCTGAAGTAGATTTTTCGAAATATGAAAAAGTATCTGCTTATGTATTTACTTACTTAAGAGATTTTATAACTAAGAAAATAGAAGTAGCTTCAATTGATGAATGTTATTTAGATGTTACAGATATATTAGAAAAAAATAGAAACTTAAGCGCTGTTGAATTAGCAAAAATGATTCAAAGACAAATTTTGGAATTAACTAATTTAACTGTATCTATCGGAATTAGTTCAAATTTATTTTTAGCTAAAATGGCAACAGATCAAAACAAACCTAATGGTGTTTATGAAATCTGGCCTGAAGAAATTAAAGAAAAATTATGACCTATTAACATTAGTAAAATGTATTTAATTGGTTCAAAAAAAATACCTGTTTTAAATGAACTAAATATTAAAAACATCGGTAATTTCGCGCAATTTAAAGATAGAGAAAAATTAATAAGCATCTTTAAGAATATGTACTGAACTCACTACAATCATGCTAATGGTAAGGGGGATGATTTTGTAAATTATGAAAATAGTTCAAGGAAATCCGTTTCAGTTTCAAGAAATATAAGATATATGGTTAGAAACTATGACTCTATTTTAGATATTTTTGATGACTTGTTTGATGAAATTTATCAACGATTAAAAAATCAAAATCTTTTGACTAAAAATGTATCTGTTTCATTAAAGAATAATAAAACAATCTCATTATCTTATTCATTTAAGCAATTCATAGATAAGAGATCGTCTCTTTATAATAAAGCTGTTGAGTTGCTTGATAGACTTCATAATGACGAAATAGTTTCTAATATCGGTATAAGTTTTAACAACATTAAAAAGAAGTATAAATACATCCCTAATATAAATATTTATCAAGAACTTTCCAAAGAACAAAAAGACTTAACCATATTAAAAAAAATCGTCAGCGATATTAACAATGAAACTAATAAAGAATTGCTTAATATTGCCGAAGATTTTGACTATTTTAAATATCAGAAATAAGTTCTTTTATTTCAGATAAATCTTTTTTTAAAAGAGATAAATATCTAAATAAACTTTTGTTGTTTCCATAAGGAATTCCAAGTTTTTTACACAACTTAATTCTTTTTATTTTTGTATCTAGATTTAAAGATAAATATTCTATCCAAGATATAGTTTTCGTATTATCTAAATCAGAACTTATTAAATTATTAAACGCTTTTAAGATAGATTCATTACTAGCTTCAGCAATTCCTTTCTTTTTTGAATCTTTTAGTTCATTTATATCGATAAAAGCTTCTTTATATTTTTTTAACTCTTTAATAAGTCTAGATCGGATTTTTTTACCTTGATAATCTGGGTCTAAAAATAAAATAACACCTTTAGTTAAACTTAATTCCTTAATCAAATTAATTTTTTCATTAGATATTTCGGATCCATTTGTCTCTATCGTTTCGCAATCAAAAATACCTTTAAGTTTAACGGTATCAGTTTTACCTTCTACAATGATTATTTCATTTATTCTAGGTTTTCTAGAATTTTCTTTAAATCTGGTGATTTCGCTCATTCTTGATAAAGTGTATAAACATCACTAATTGAACCACCATTCATATAAGCTTCCAATACTAAGCTATAAAAGTGGTCTAATTTAACAACTTTAAATTGTTTTTTATCTTTAAGATTTTTTGCCGATTGATCAATTGTATCAGTTATATAAATCTCATCGATTTCTTTGTTTTTATAACATTCATCAAATAATTCAATTGCATTTTTATTTAACAATCCATGAGTTGCCATTACTAAAACTTTTTTAGCTCCGTTTTTATGAAGTAATTTAGCTGCAGACATAATCGTTCCACCTGTGTCGATCATATCGTCAACTAAAATACAACATTTGTTAGAAACTTCACCTAAAATATTAATTGATTCAGCAACATTTGGTTTAGGTCTTCTTTTATCAATAATAGCTAAAGGAACGTTAATTGATTCAGCTATTTTTCTAGCTCTTTTAACACCACCATAATCAGGTGAAACCACAACTAAATCATCAATTTTATTATTAACCAAAACGTGGCACAACAAAACAAATGAAGCTTTTAAGGTATCAACCGGAATATCAAAGAAACCTTGCGTTTGATCGCTATGAATATCAGTCAATGTAACTCTATCAGCTCCAGCCTTAGTTATTAAATCAGCTACCAATTTAGAAGTTATCGGTTCTCTACCCGCTGATTTACGATCTTGTCTAGCGTAACCATAATAAGGCATTAATGCTGTTATTGATTTAGCTGAAGCGCGTTTAGCAGAATCAATAGCAACTAATAGTTCCATTAAGTTATCATTCACTGGAGAGTTAGTTGATTGTATAAAAATCACATCTTTATTTCTTAAGGTGCAATCTGGTCTAACAAAAATTTCTCCATCAGCAAATCTTTGAATCGTAATGTCACCAGGCTCAATACCTAATCTAGAACAAACAGATTCTGTTAATTTTTTAGAGGCAGATAAGCCAAAGATTATATGATTTGATTTTATATGCATTGTTAATTATTAATATAACAATTTTATATTAATTAATATATCTAGTTAACCAAATTGCAAGTAAAAATAAAGATTTTTATTTAGTCATTTACTGAAATTTAAAAAAAAAAGCGGTGTTTATTTTTTGATTAAATATTTTAGAAGATTTTTAATTTTTTAACATTAGTTTTTATAAAAATTATTAGTTATTTAACAACTAAATATAAGACCTTGTAAAATAAATTAAATATAAAAATATATATCTTTGACAAAGATATATTTTAAATCTAATTAAATATCATTTAAAAACCCATTAATTTGAATTAATGGGTTTTGTTTTAAACATTTATTTAATCTTATTTTCTATGATTTAAGTTTTCTTCTTAATTACTTTTCTTCAATTAGTTATCTTCAACTTTAAATCGAACAGAAACTATTATTAATTTCTATATGAATAATTGTCTTATTGTCGCTAATTAAACGAATTTATGAAAGGATATTCATATCTATTTTCTTAAAGATAGAATTCCCTATTGCTATACTCATTACCATTATTATCAATGATAAAATGCCGCGAACCAAAGGAATAAGAAACTACTAAAACTGCAGCTAAAATCGCAATCCCTCTTAGCATGCCGATATTTTCTAATATTAAGAAATGACTATTCATATCTAATTTGTATTTAATGAACCATTTTTTATAGCTATAGGCATTACATAAATTTATGAAACTATGAAAATAGTAAATATTGTTACAGCTATTATAATCATGGATATAAGATAAGTATCTTTAGTAGAATCTGTAGATTTCAGAGAATCACCATTAAATACAACTACTTTAACAAGTATTAATACAATATATATTAATTCTATCAACGTTGAAATGATCATACATATCAGAATTGATATGCAACTTGACGCTAAATTTTTAGTCTGACTTTTTAAAAAGTTTTATTTAAATCTTTTTAATTGATTGCAAATTTAATAAAAGTTAAATTATGCTTTTCAATCAGATATTAATTGACCATTTTCATCTTTCATTTTTCCGCATATAGCTAAGACAAAATCAATCATTGCTCAAATTCCTAATCCACCTGCGGTTAATAATTTAGCTATACCTAAACCGATACGTCCAGCATAGAATCTATCAACGCCTAGCCCTCCTAGAAAAAACGATAATAAAGATAAAACAAGTCTACTTTTTTGACTCATAAATTATTTTCTCCAATAAATAATTAAATTCTTATTAATTTGGATTCAGATAAATCTAAATTAAATAAATATGTTAATTTCTTTAACACACACAAATTATATATATATATATATATATAATTGCAAGTCATAAGATCGATTTTAAGCAAAAATGCTCGATTATTTTAATAAAAAAGGTACACCTTAGTGTACCTTTTATTTAGATTTTTGATTCTCTTAATTATCTTAGTTTAGAGAATACAAATGTTTTCTTAGATTGATTTAATAATTCGCCTGTTGCTTGTTTTTTAGAAGAAGCTAATAATGCGCTAGCGTGACTTAAAGCGTTATTATTTCCTTCAATAGTTAATACAGGTAATAATTTAGCATCAGCATCGATTTTAGTTTTAAAAGTTGTTAATTCGTTACCTTTAATTACTCATCTATCTTTAGAATCTAATAAAGTAGAAGTACCAGCTAAAATTTTAACGTATTGATCTAAGATAGATTGTTTATTGGTATCAGTCACTGTAACTAATGCAGATGATTCAATTTGCTTAGGTTCATTTGATGCAGTTGCAGTAGCAGTTGCTTCTGCGCTAGTTCCTGAATCACCTGACATTGTTGTTACTCCAGCACCACCTGCACCAGCTTCACCTGCAGCTGCAGGATCCGCTCTTAATGTTGAAGCTCTAGAAGCAGGAGTCATTGATTCCATACCCATCATATTGACATTGTTTACATCTGCGCCAGTTGATACAGAAGCACTAGCATCTGCTTCAGCTGTTGACTTAGTTTTTTTAAATAAATCAGCTAAATCTGGTAAATATGCTAATCCTGCGTTTGATAATGAAACACCGTTGTTAGCTAATGAAGCTAGGTTATTTCAACCGTATCCATAGAATCCATTATACACCTTACCATCTTTAATAGCTTTTAAAGTTGAATATACAGCAACATCTAACGCTTTAACAGTTGAGAAAGCGATGGTTTTTCCTCCAGGAGCGCCTTGTAAAGCTTGAGTAGTTGCTAAATTTTCTTGAGCAGTATCAACACCGATTAATTGAGCTTTGTGTTGTTCTTTTTTAGATAAAATAGCTGATTGACTTAAAGCTGTTTGAGGACCAGCAACTGGATAAACTAATGAAGCACCGTTATCTAATAAACCATCAGTAATTGTTGTAGCTTTTTGTTCAGTGTTACTGAATGATCCTGATACATCAGCAGCTAAACTATCACGAGCTCCATCATTTTGTGTTTTATTAGAACTTATTCAAGATAATTTTTTAAATCCTTTAACTTTTGGTTGAACGTATTCATTAAAGAATATAGCACCTAATCTAAATCCATTTAAGAAACTAACTGTAGAAGGAAGAGCTAATCCAACAAATGAACCAATTCCATATGTTTCTTTTCCATCTACCATTACAGTTTTGAAGAAACCAGAATTTTTATTTACTAAAACTCCAGCAGCAATACCAGTTAAGAAAGCAGCGCTTTCAGTTTGGAAAGTTATAGCTGAAATATTAGTACCGTTTGTTTTAGAAATAACACCATCAACGAAAATAAATCCAAAGTCTTTAAATTCATTGTAATAAGCAGTGTTATCTAGAATCTTATTTAAAGCAGATTCTTGATTAAACCCAGTAGCTACAGCAACTAAAGAACCTTCATTTTTAATTTGTCTGTAAGTGTTGATTCTCTTATCATCAGTATCACCAGGTCTCTTTCATAAACCATCGTTTACTGAAATACTACTACTATTAGCTTGTGGAATGTCAATCATTAATTCTTTTTTATAGAAATCTCTAATTCCATTAAAAGAACTTTCAGAGAATGATTGGTCAGCTAAAGTTGATGAATCATTAGATACTACCAACTGAACTGAAGATTTATAAGAAAGTGAAGCTCCACAAGATGCTAGAGTAGCTCCTGCGATTGAAGCAGCACCTGCGATCCCTAAAGCAGTTGTTATTTTTTTAACTTTAGTTTTATTTTTCATAAATTATCGTATGTACCTTCAAATATTTACTTAATCTTATTATATATATTAATGCGATAAATTAACCAAAACTTTTTTAAAAACATTAAATATTGGTTATTTATTACTAATATAATCCAATAATTTTCTTTGAATACTTTGGCATAATCACAAATTATATATCTAGTTTTATTGTTAATTTAGATTGAGACAAAATAATATCTAATATGCTTTATTAATAAAGAAATTTGAATATCAATTTAATTAAATAAAATAGTTTTTAATTTCAATAAATGTGTTTTTCTTTCTTTTTAAATGCGAGATATATAGATCTAATAGTAAGATCAGAATTAAAAAAATAAGATCATTTCTAAATTTAGATATTTTTCAATTATAACTATTACATAGTTAATAAACACAACTAGATCATTGAGCTATGAAAACTTATTTAAATTTATTAGAAAAAGTAAAAAACGAAGGTGAAATTAAAAAAGATCGAACTGATACTGGCACTATCTCTTACTTTGGTACACAAGCTAGGTATGATTTAAGAGAAGGGTTTCCATTGCTAACAACAAAAAAGATGGCTTGAAAAGCTATTTGCCATGAATTGTTGTGATTTCTTAAAGGTGATACGAATATTAAATACTTAGTTGATCGCAATGTTAATATCTGAAATGAATGACCTTACGAGATTTTTAAAAAATCTAATGATTATAATCAAGAAAGCTTAAAAGAATTTGTAGAAAAAATAAAAAACGACGGTAAATTTGCTGAAAAATACGGAAAATTGGGTCCGGTTTATGGAAAACAATGACGCGATTTTTTTGGTATTGATCAAATAAAATGAGTTGTTGATGAAATTAAGAAAAATCCGTTTTCAAGAAGATTAATTGTAAGCGCTTGAAATCCAGCAGAAATTAAAGATATGGCATTACCCCCTTGTCATAGTTTTTTTCAATTTTTCGTGAATGAAAAAAGGGAATTATCACTTCAACTATACCAAAGAAGTGGTGATATGTTTCTAGGCGTCCCTTTTAATATAGCTTCGTATAGTTTGTTACTCTTAATGGTAGCTCAAGTAAGCGATTTAAAAGTCGGTGAATTTATTCATACAATTGGCGATACTCATATTTATTTAAATCATATTGATCAGGTAAATATTCAATTAAAAAGACAACCAAAAAAATCACCTAAAGTTATTTTGAATCCTGAAATAAAAGATATCTTCAAATTTACGTTTGAAGATATCACTTTAGAAGACTATGAATACGATGAAGCAATTAAAGCTAAGGTGGCCGTCTAATGATTAAATTAATTGTAGCTGTTGATCAAAATAACCTTATTGGCGATAAAGATAAAATGCCATGGCATATTAAAGAAGAATTTGTTCATTTTAGAAATACAACTATTCATCATGCATTATTATTCGGTAAGAGAACTTTATTGGGTTTAAAGTCAAAACTTAAAAATCGCAAAATTTATGTTTTAAGTAACGTTGATCAACCTATGGCTGATCATACAATCCATAATGATAAGGAATTGTTAGATTTATTTAACGAATATAAAGATAGCGAAAAAATTCTCTTTATAGCAGGCGGTAAATCAGTTTATGAAAAATATTATATGTACGCTGACGAGATCATAATATCTAGAATTAAAAATTCATATAAAGGAGATGTTTATCTTAATTTAGATCTAAGTAATTACCGATTAATAAAAACGATAGATTTTAACGAATTCACCGTCGAATATTGAAATAAAAATTCTTCCAATAATAACTTAAATCCTAATGCTATTTCTTGAGATGAATATTTTATGATGTTAGCTAAAACATCAGCAATGCGTTCAAAAGATCCATCAACTCAAGTTGGTGCATGTGTGGTTAATGATAAAAAATACGTAATAGGCTTAGGGTATAACGGAATGCCTAAAGGTTTAGATAACATCTTTCCTTGAAAAAGGGAAGATGAAGACCCTTCAAAGACTAAATACCCTTATGTAATTCATGCTGAAATAAACGCTATTTTAAATACTAGTACTATTATTAAAGATTGCACTCTTTATACAAACTTGTTTCCTTGTTCTAATTGCGCAAAAACTATTGTTCAGAGTGGAATTATTGAAGTTGTTTATGAAGATAATAAATACGAACACTTGCCTGATAATAAGATATCAACATTCATTTTGGAAAGCGCTGGAATTAAATTAAGGCAACATAAGACCAGTCATAAAATAATTAAAGAAAATAGTTAGTTTTGTTTAATATTTTTTTAAAAATACGCGGTAAAATAGCTATTTTTTCAAAAATTAATATATTAAAACAATAATAGATTTATTTAGAAAATTCATTTTCAAATCATTCTAGTATTACTTGATATGAATGATTTATTAATTCTTCTTTATTAAGAATTAATTCTTTATTATTTTTCTTATCAAATACTTTAAAACGATAATCCACTTTATCTAAAACATGATCTGATAATTGATCATCTAACTTTTTATTCAATTCATTTAACTTTACATAGTCTGATATGACTTTGTAAATTTTTAAATTTTTAAAGTTGTTGATATGACACACTTGAGCTATTGCACAAGCTTCCATTTCTAATACATCAATAGGTATATTAAGTTTCGAAATTATTGCTTCGTAGTTAAAACGATTTATAAAACTATCGGTTGTTAAACAAGTATAACTTCCGTTTTTTAATTCGTATGATGCTGGTAGTTTTGGTATTTGTCCAAACTCGTAATTAAAATAAGTAACATCTACATCGCCATAAACCAATTTATTTATTTCAATTAATTCAGCTGGTTTTAATTGATGATTTATTGATCCAGAAATTCCAATATTAATAATATTTTTATAACAATCCAGATCAATTATATGCTGAGTGCAACTTGCTGCGTTTGTTTTACCGATACCAGAAATAGCAATATCTACATCACCAATTTTTTCAGAACTGTAAATGAAATTAGAATTACTATTCTTTTTATAGTCGTATTGTTTGAATATTAAATCAACTTCATCGAACATTGCGGCTATAATTATATATTTTTTGTTTGGGTTATTTTTGTTCGTTTTTCATTTGAACATATTTCCTAATTTGATCATGAGTTAATTGAAATGCTTGATGAATATTTTTATAAGCTAAAGCTTTAGCTTTATTAATTTTAAAGTAACGATTAATATCTTGTTTCACTCTATGAGATTCTAATTTATCAGCTAAATAAACAATTTTTTCCAATGGAGTGGGTTCTTCTGTATTTATTATTGTGTGATAATAAATCGAATTAAGTAATTCTTCATCTTGATATCCAAATTGATTTTTTAAAATTCAAGCTGCTACATATCCATGTAGGACTCTGTGGTCAGAATCGTTTTCATAAGGTTCAGGATTAATATTTTTATCGAATTTATCACGATAATATAGCATAGTTTTTTCATCTAATTCTTTAGCTAAATCATGATAACAGCCAGCAATATATGCTTTTTGACTTAAATTTGGATAATTAAAATGAGCAAATCTTCTGGCTAAATTACCGACCCTAAGGCAGTGTTCGTATCTTGTTGAAGATTTTAAAAAATGTTCTAATCGATCAGTAATATATAGACCATTATCATTTATATAATCAAGATTTGTTTCATCTATACAATTAATTACTTGTGTTCCGTTTCTAATATTAGTTGATGAAATATCTAAATTTTCGCCATCGATTTTTAAAAAATTAAATTTTTTAATATTTTCATGATCTTTGAATTCATTATTTCTTAAATAATAAAGCATTTGACAATCTTTTGCCATTGTTTCAGCTTCATCTCATAAGTGAAATTTTTCTAGATTATCACTACCGATTAAAAAATAAATTTGAGCATCTTGAAATTTTTCTTTGAAATATTTAACTGTTAAATATGATTTCTCATTTTGAATGTTCAATTCATATCAATTAAAGTGAAATTTATCGTTCTTTTTAACGATATTTTGAATCATTCTTTTACGATGAATGTCACTAATTTTAAAAGCCTCTTTAAAAGTTGATTTATAGGTTGGAACAAAATAAATTCGATCAGCATTTAATTGTTCTAATGCTTTTGTTGCTATGTGAACATGTCCATTATGAATCGGATTAAAACTACCACCAAAAATTATTATTTTTTTCATTTTTCTATACCTATTAAATCAAATTACTAATTAATAAACAATCTCTTATTTTATCTTTCTTATAAACTTCAATCTTCTTGATTCCCTTATTTAATTTAATTAAACAAACTCCATTAATTAGTAAATTATTTTGGGAATTATTTAAATCATAAGAACTAAAGTTATCGTTAGTCAGATAATTAAATTCTGTTAAATCACTGAATATATTATTGATTTTTTTATCAATTGTTTGTTCGTTATTAACTGATGTTCGATGAATTCTAAGTGCAGTTGGACAATAAAAAGTAATCGATGTTTTATCAATATTTTCATCTAAATAAACTTTTAATTTAATAAAGTCTTCGCAATAAAAAATTTGATTAGAACTGATTTGGAATGTTATAGGATTTTTTCATTGATGAGATATCAATCTTTTAATGCGCTTAGAATCTAATTCATAAAGTCCATTAGATTCATCTAAATAACCAGGGGTATCCAACAAACACAAACCACGCTTTTTAATCTGGTTTATTTTTAGTGTTGTATTTAAATAAGGTGAAGTTGTTAAGAATTCCTTTTTATCAATATCATTTAGCTTTAATAATTTATTTATTAACGATGATTTACCAACATTTGATTGACCTAAAAATACCGCTTTTTTACGGTTAATATGCGCTTTTTTTACTAGTTCATCTATCTTTCTTAAATCATAAGAAAGATAGATAGAATTAAATAAAATTTGACTATACTGTAATTCAATTCCATTGTGTTTGAGATTATTTATAATCTTTTCTTTAATTTGTTCAAGATTATTTTTTTTAGCTAAATAATCAATCTTATTAAATATAAGATAAAAACGATAAGAATTAATTAAGCGTTTTATTGTTTCTAGATCAAAGATAAAATTAGTTGGATCAACTAGATAAAAAACACAATAATTTTTTAGTTCTAATGTTTTTAGGTAGTCATCAATATCTTGTTTAACAACAATCTTTTTTTCATCAACTTTTTTATAATGTTTGAACTGAAAACAACGTTTACATAATTCAAAACGATTGATATCAACACAATAACCTAAATCATTAACGTTATCCGAAAGATAATTACCACACCCCTGACACTTCTTATTCATAAATTATTTTATTTAAGAAATAGTTTTTAAATTCTTGTTTTAAATCAAGATATTCTGAAGATAAATTTCCTAGAATTATCTTATTTAATTCTAGATTAACTAATTCATAATCATTATTTAAGCCGTATAAGCTTGATTTTTCTGTGTTTAGCAAGAACGCTTTTACTAGTGGAGTTTTATTTTTAGATAATCCTAGATTTTTTCCTTGAGTCGCTCTTGCTTGATTATCAATTAAAGAAACTTTTAGTTTTTTTAATTGGTTGTTTTTAACTAAAACTAATTGATCAATTGATGAATTGATTACATCAAAACCTACAATATAGTCATCATTTTTTAGTTTGATAGCTCTTACACCCATTGATTTTAACCCTGTCGGATTAACTTCATTTGCAAAGAATCTTAACGCGTAAGCATTTTTAGTAACCAAAACAATTTCAGCTTTTTGATCACTTAATAAATTAGCACACACCAATTCATCATTATCCTTCAAGCTCATGCAAGTTGTCGGCTTGGTTGATTTTATCTGATCAAGATCAGATAATGCAATTTGCTTAATCATTCCGAATTTAGATAATAAAACAACATGATCGTTATTATCTTTTATCTCGATTAATTTAATGATTTTTTCATTATCTTTAATCGTAGTTAATTCGTTAATATCCATCCCGATTTCGCGTGGTTTAGCTTCCTTAATCTTATGAGCATTAAGCACAACAACATTACCATAGTTGGTAATAAAAGCTACTTTGCTTAATGAACTAACTTTAATTAGATCGCTTAGATCATCATCTTGTTTTATCTTAAATGTTGATAAGTTTAAATTTTTGTAGTTATCAACATTTAAAGCTTTAATTAAGCCATCAGCAGAACTTAATAGATATAATTCTTTTTTCTCGATAATCTCTGATTCATCGATCACAATCTTTTCAATATTTCCGCCAATAACAGATCGTCTTTTAGTGTTAAATAATTTCTTATAACCTCTTAAAATATCTTTTAGATGTTGATTTAATGCATCTTGATTATTTAACAATATTTGGTGTTGTTTAATTCTTTCATCTAAAGTTTGTTTTTCTTCTTTTAATAGAACAACATCAGTATTAGTTAAGCGGTATAAACGCAATGAAACGATCGCTTCTGCTTGAATAATGCTAAATTTATATTTAGCCACTAAATTATTAATAGCATCCTGTTTGTCTTTTGATTTTTTAATAATAGCTACAATCTCATCAATAATACTAGTAGCCTTAATCAAACCATCAATTACTTCAACGCGCTTAAGATCTTTTTTAAGATCAAAACCAATCCCATTTCTTAAAACTGTATAAGCATGACTTAAATAACTATCTAAATAGTTAAATATCGACATTTGAATTGGTTTTTTATTATCAATTACGATATTATTAAAATTGTAATTAATTTGTAATTGCGTATATTTATATAAGTAATTTTTAATGATGTCTAAAACTTTATCATCTTTTGTGTTAGTTTGTAATAAGATTCTGATTCCAAAGCGATCAGATTCATCTCTCACCTCAACTAGTTGAGGTAATTTATTAGCCTCAATAATTTCTTCGATTGAACGAATAATGCTTGATTTGTTTGTTTCAAAAGGGATATCAGTAATTACCAAGTTTTTATTTTCATTAATGATATTAGCTCTAATCGCAATCTTTCCTTTACCAGTTAGATAAGCGTTTCTAATACCATCGTCATCTAAAATAATTCCCCCTGTAGGAAAATCTGGTCCAGGCATAATTTTAAGAATTGAATCTAACTTACAGTTAGGTGAATCAATTCTTAAAATGATTACATCAATTAATTCTTTTAAGTTGAATGGCGGAATGTTAGTTGCATAACCAGCCGCAATACCAGTAGAGCCATTAACCAACAAATTAGGTAACAAAGTAGGTAAAATAGTTGGTTCAACTTCGCTATCATCGAAATTATTCATAAAGCTAACGGTATCTTTATGAATGTTATCAAGCATTAGATTGCCATATTGAGATAATCTAGCTTCAGTATATCTCATAGCAGCAGCATTATCCCCATCAATCGATCCGTTGTTTCCTTGCATATCGATTGATGGTATATTATTTTTTCAACTTTGCGTCATTCTTACTAACGCTTCGTAAATTGATGAATCACCATGAGGATGAAATTTCCCAATAACTTCACCTACAGTAGCTGCTGATTTTCGGTATGGTTTGTTATAAAACAAACCAAGATTATACATCCCGTATAATACTCTTCTTTGAACTGGTTTTAAACCATCCCGAATATCGGGTAAGGCTCTTTCTTGGATAATGTACTTAGCATATCTGCCAAAGCTAAGTGACATGATATCATCCAAGTCTTTTTTAAATATCTTTTTTTTATCCATTATTCTTCAACACTAAAATCAACATTTTCGTTTATTCAATTTTTTCTGATAGCAGCATCATCACCCATAAGGATAGCAACTTTTCTTTCTGCTTGAACTGCGTTAGCAATTGATACTTGAATCAATTGTCGCTTTGCCGGATCCATTGTAGTTTCTCATAATTGTTCAGAATTCATTTCACCTAAACCTTTATATCGTTGAACTTCATATGATGAACCATATTTTTCTTTAAGTTCTTCAAGTTGATATTCATCTCAAGCAAAGGCTGATTTAGACGAATTTTTAGCGCTAATTTTATATAGTGGAGCTAAGGCGATATAGATCTTTCCTTGTTCAATCAATTGACGCATATAACGATAAAAGAAAGTAAGCAATAAAACTTGAATATGAGCTCCGTCGGTATCAGCATCTGTCATAATCACGATCTTATGGTATTTAAGATTTTTAATGTTGAAATTATTTCCGATACCGCAACCTAAACAAGTAATAATCGATAAGATTTCTTCGTTTTTTAAAAGATCTTGTAAGCGTGACTTTTCGACATTAACAACTTTACCTCTAAGCGGTAAAATAGCTTGAAAACGCTTGTCGCGTCCTGATTTGGCTGTTCCTCCAGCTGAATCACCCTCAACTAAAAAAATTTCGTTTAGTTCTGGTTTTTTTAGTTGAGCTGGAGTTAGTTTACCGTATAAAACTCTTTCAGTTTTAGCACTTTTAAGCTTCTTGGTATTTTCTTTAGCTTTTTTAGCGGCATCTCTTGCTTCTTTAATTAATTTAAAACGATCAATTAATTGTTTAGCATCAGTTTTGTTTTCTTCTAAAAAATAAAACAACTGTTGACTTAAGATTTTTTGAACAGCATTTTTTGCTTCTTGAGTAAATAGTTTATTCTTTGTCTGCCCTTCGTATGCAATAATTTTCTCAGGAACTTTAACACTTAAAACTACACTTAAACCTTCTTTTATATCTGTTCAATCAAAACCTTTATCTTTTTGATTAATTAGTTTGTATTTTTTAGAGTAGTCATTTATTGTTTCTAGCATTGCTTGCTTGAAACCATTTTCATGACTTCCTCCCTCGATCGTTTTTACTGAGTTAGCAAATGAAACGATTATTTCAGATTCATTATCTGTGTATTGAAAACAACCATCGACTTCGATTTTTTCGTAATCACCTTTAAAAGCAATTAGTTTGGAAATCGCTTTCTTATTTTCATTAATGTATTTTATATATTCTAAAATACCATCTTTAGCAATAAATGTTTCAGATAATTCAGGCTTGTTTTCATCTACAAAAACAATTTTTAAGCCTTTAAATAAAAACGCTGATTCATGTAATCTTTCTTTGATGATTGAAGAATTGAACTGAGTGTTTTTAAAGATTGTTTTATCAGGTCAAAATTGCACGATAGTTCCGTGTTTTGTTGATGATGCAATTTTCTTTAACGGTTGAACAATCTTTCCTCCGTTTTCATAAATTGATTCATACATTCCACCATCACGATGAACTGTAACTATTAATTTTGATGATAATGCATTGACAACTGAAGCCCCAACCCCATGCAGACCGCCTGACACTTTATAAGCTTGATCGTCAAACTTACCACCTGCATGTAATACTGTATAAACTGTATCAACAGTTGATAAGTTTGTGCTTGGGTTTTTACCAACAGGTATTCCTCTACCATTATCAGTAACAATAATCGAACCATCCTTTTTATGAACAACTTCGATTTTGTTAGCTGAACCATTTAATGCTTCATCTACAGCATTATCAAATAATTCTCACACCAAGTGATGCAACCCTCTAATATCAGTTGATCCGATATACATCCCTGGTCTTTTTCTAACTGGTTCTAATCCTTTTAGAACCTTAATATTCGTCTCATTATAATTCGATGCCATAAATGTACTATATAAAACAAATACTTTTAATGATCTAGTCATTAAAAGTATTACAAAAGATTCATTTTGATTATTTAGAACCTATAACTTCATCATTTAAGATTTTAGATATTGTTACTTTGATTTTTTTACCTTCAGGAATTTGAATCTTTTCTTTAGTTTTAGGATTAATTCCCATTCTAGGTTTAGTTATTTGAACTTTGAATTTACCAATATCAAATAGTCTTACTTCACCAGTAGTAGCTAATTCTTTAGCTAAAACTTTTTGTAAAGAAGTAATTACTAAACGAATGTCTTGAACTCTTAGATTAGTATCGTCAGCAATTTCTTTAAGATATTCAGCTGCACTTAATGTTTTGATCTTTGCCATAGTATATATATTTTATTAAATTTTAGATTATCCGATTTGTTTTGTTAATTTTATTTCTGGGTTTCAACTTAATTGATCTTGTGCCATCTTTTGATGAAAGATGTCAATAGTAGCTGCTTTTTTATTTCTGTAGAAGTCATTGTATTGACTTTTTTTAGTTGAACTAGTTTGTTCGCTTGTTAATTCTCTAGTTGTATTTTCATCTACTCTTTTTTCAATTGTAACTAGCTTAAGATTTTCTGTTATTCTTTCTTTCTTTTTAACCTCACTTTGTTGATATAAATCAACATATTCATCTTGATTTTTCTTAATTTGATTTATATTAATTTTACCGTTAATTTCAATATTTTCTGCTTCGTCTTCATTATTCGGAGTTGAATTAATTCTTTGTTTAATACTCGCTAATAATTTAGGGTATTTTCTTTGAATTAATAAGAAATAAGTTAATGTTGTTATACCCATCATTAGAAGGATCGCTGCAATAACTACAACCGGAATAAATCAGCGTTCAATCGATAATTTGAAGTTATTATCAAATGTTAATAATCCCGTATTTGAATCGATTGTTGCATCCTGTTTTACTAAGCTATCTTTAGGTTGTTCTTTTTTAAAGTTAGCTTGAATTTTATTATCTTTTATTGTTAAAAAGCTAAAGATAAAGCTAATATCACCTAATACTGAACTATCTTTGATTTTTACATCAAATGGTAATTGTTTATATTTAGCATCAAAACCGTAAAGATCAAAAATTGCTCGTTTTGTTTCAGTTACAGTTTTTTCGTCATCAAGTAAGCGTCTAATTTCTGTTGGCGTTTTATCAAGTAATGGTGAATTTTTATTGTAATGAGTTTTAATATCATTTACATTAACTGCTTCAAAACCAAAAATATCACGATCAAGTAGATTTAATTGTTTTTCGCCGTATTTTAACTTTATTTTGATGTTAATTAATCCAAGATTTTCATCTGAATTATAAATTAAACTTCAACTCTTATCTTGTGCGATTTTTGATTGATTTTCTAAATTTTTATAAAACTCAGGTATTACTAAAAACTTATTAAAATCATTTCTCATTTCATTCTTAGCATAAACTGAAGCAAAGCTTTCTTGATATTCTTGTTTGTTCATTTCATCGATTAATTTAGCTTCATCGATGTAGATTGGAACAATATTTGAATATATATCAGATTTCTTTTTAAAGTCTGCTAAATTAAAACTTACTAATCCGTCAACATAGATATTACTGTTATAAAAAACATTAAACTTTTGATTCTTTTGATCGTAAATAATGTTTGTTATTTTATCAGAATTAAGTTTGAAAAAGTCGTTTGTATAACTTGAAGCAACATCTTTAAAAGTAGGTGCAGCTAAAATTCTTTCTCTTTCAAAAGGATATAGTATTAAGTTATTTTTTTGTTTATTAACCCCAACGATACCTTCACCTTTAATAAAAATTAAATCTGAAAAGTAATTCTCATTTGGCATTGTTCCGATTTGTCCAAATTGATCGATTGGAGAAATCGAGTAATATCACATTCTTGTAGTGTTGTCGTTAGTGAAATGGTATTGAGCATAAATCGCATTGTGATCAGCATCATAAACCATTGCATTGATTTGTCGGTTAATATCAAAGCTAGCACCACCTGGAACATATGCTCCATTTTTAATATTGATAATTTGTGAACCGACTAAATTATTTTCATCATCAAAAAAGTTGATACCAGTAAATAAAGCGTTGTTGATTGAAAATGATTTAACAATTTTAATTGATGTAAATGCTTTGTTAATTGCTGGAATGTTTTCTACTTCAAAACTACCATTTTGGTTATAAACAACAACTTTTAATTGATTGTCATTAACGCTGAAGCTAACAATTCTAGCATTCTTTATTAAATCATTTCGTTCATCAACTTGAGTTGATAAGTAAGCGGCAACGTTGCTAGCTTTTTCTTGAGTTGCTATAGCTCAAGCATTTGTTTGATCAATTAAACCAGTATCTAAATCAATAGGATAATAAATCGCATTATTTAAATCATCTGATACAACAAAGCCTTTTGTTGGATCGTTATCATCTACAAAATAAAGTTGTTTGTAATCGTTAGATAAAACAATAGATTGTAATTGGTTGTTTAATTCATCATAAACACCAATTGTTGTTTGTTGAATTAATTTTCTTTGTTCTTTATCAAATACAACAGCGTTATTAAGTCTAAGGAAATTTTTTCCTAAGAATAATGTTTTGTCATTGTCAATGTATTTGTATTTAGATAAGTCGTTATCTCATCTTTGAAGTTGTTTTTGATTTTCTTCTTCTACTAATGTAGCAGATTGATTAATTTGAGATGATTTGAATGAATTAGTGCTGTAAGAATTGCCGATTAAACCAGCAGTAACACCTACTGTTGGTAATAATGACAAGCAGCTTAAAAAAAAGATTTTATTAATGCGTTGATTTTTCATACTGAATGCACTTGGCTTTGTGTGAATATTTTAATGATCTAAAAAGTTGTTTTCAAGAGGTTTGTTACATCAATTTTTGTTAATAATATTATTTATATTATTAAGTTTTTGCAATCTGTTTATGTTGATTTTAAGCTTTAAAAATGTAATGATTTTGGTTAGTTTTTATATAGCAAAACCCTTCATATATAATAAGGAAGTAAATTTACCTTTAAATAAGGGTTAAACAAGCAAATTTGAAAAATTTAAAAAAATAAGTTTTTCTTGAATCAATTATCTAAGATATACCTATTTCTTCCTTAATAAAAATTATTATTGACAATAAAATATGAGTTAGCTATTAAGATAAATTGTTTTTAATCTTTCTAAACATAGCCCTTAAACGCTAATAAATAGCCCTTGTAGCGTTTTTATTAAGTAACCTAGTAATTTATACTACTTTTATTATTTTCAATCTTAGAGGCTTATTTATTAACATTTTTGTTTTTTTATTTATTTCTCAAGAATAAAATGTCTGAAATCAGTTTCATAAAAGATAAATATAAAATGAACATTAAACCAACCGATTTAATGTTCATTTATCTAATTATTTTAGAAGATTAACTGTTTTAGATATCTTAGAAAGCAACATTGGGTAAGATATTAAACTTGTTATTTCGAAGAATACACTGAATGACAATGGTGCTTTTAACGAATCAAAGTCATAACTGTAGAAGTTCTTCTGACTACTTATTTGATTGCTTGATAAAACACAAACTAATGCGAGAGCACGATATATTGAACTAATCACTACATACACAATTGAGATAGCCACTAAAATCGCATTTAGTGTTTCAGATTTTAGATTTAATGCTTTTGAAACATTTAATGTCTCTAAAGAATTTAGGATATATAAAATCGAAAGAGCTAAAACACCAATCCCTAAAAGAGATGAAAAAATCCCCATAAATATTGATGCTAAACTGAATTTTTTAAGTCGATCTAATGTTCAAACATCATATTGAAGATCAAAGCTAGAAGTTTCGGGTTGTTGATATTCTTCTTCTGGAGCAGCTTGATTTTCATTAACAACTGCAACTGCTTTAGAATCTTTCTCTTCTTGCTGTTTTCTTAAAGTTTCTTCATCAACAACAACTAGATTAGTTTCTAGTTTTTTGCGCATGAAATCTTCAAGCGTCATTCCAGATGGATGTGTTGATGGTTGTTTAGCTGATGGCGCAGGGGCAGGAGTTGGAGTAGGCGCTTGAGGAGTTGTAGTCTTTAATTCTTCTGCTGTTTCTTCAGGGGCAGGGTTTGGTGATTCTTGGATTTGTTGAACTGGTTGAGGCTGTTGTGTTGGTTGAATTGATTGTGCTTTATTAATCGGTTGAGGTTTTTCAACTGGTTTTGATTGTTCAACTTTTTGGTTTTGATTGAAATCTTTTAAGATTGCTTGTTGTGGTTCATTACTTTTTAATGAAGTAATTGGCGCCTCTATCTCACCTTCATCATCAACTGAATTTGTTTCATCTTGAGCAACAAAATCTCTAAGCGAACTAGCCGGTCTTTTATTTAATCCTTGAGCATCTGATTTAATATTTTCGTTTGGTTTGTTAGGGTTTTGTTGTAACTTATTTAATATATTAAGAGTGCCAGGTTGATTAGAATTAATTGTTCTATTATTTAATTGTTGGTTATTTAAATTAGGATTTGGTCGATTTAAATTACCATTTAAATTATTAGGATTTTGACTTAAATTAAGTTGTGGATTAGGTCTTTGTTGTGCATTTAAATTAGGTCTAGGATTTAATCCGAGAGCAATATTGTTAGGTTGATTATTTTGGTTTAGATTAGGATTTGGTCTTTGTTGTATTTTATTAGGACTATCTAATCCATCTTTCTTTGTCTGAGCATTAACAATTTGAGCTTGCGCTTGATAAATATTAGCATTAGGTCTTGGTTGTTGTTTGCTAGCGATATTAACAGAAGGTCTTATGACTTGCTGCAAATTGTTATTCTTGTCTATTGCTGGATTAGGTTTTTGATTCATATGTTTTTTGAACAATAATATCTTGGTAATTTTAATAAATTTAAAAAATAAGACAATTAGGAACCTAATTATCTTTAAAATATTCGATTGCTTTTTGGGTTATTTGACGACCTTTAGAAGTCTTTTTAATTAAACATAGTTTAATTAAATATGGTTCAATCTTTGATTCAATTGTAAATCCGTCAATTCCACTAATTAATGAAAGCGATTTCAAACCAAGATATTGTTTTGGGTTATTTTCAAAAACTTTTAAATATTCTAGATCTAGATTGGATAAGCCAAATTTGTGGATATTAAGTTTTTCTAGTATCTGATGAATATTCTCTTTTTTATTGAATAACTTAAAATCCATAACCCGTTTATAAATTCTTAACGCATTTCTTGGCGTTCCTTTGGAATTCAATGCTATGCTTTGTATTTCGTCATCCGATAATTTAATTTTATCCTTAGCATTAGCCGTCTTAATGATTTCAAAAATTTCTTCGTCTTGATAATAATCGAGTTTTAATAAAATACCAAATCGTTCTTCTAATGGATCAATTATTCTTCCATACATTGTTGTCGCACCTATTAAAGTAAAGGGTGGTAATTTCATTCTTGTAAATTTAGAATTAAAATCTTTGCCTATTAAAATATCAATAACATAATCTTCCATTACAGGAAATAATAGTTCCATAATGGCAGGATTTAATGAATGGATTTCATCGATAAACAACACGTCATTTTTTGATAATAACGAAAAAGCATTTAGTAAATCAGATGGTTTTTGAATTTGTGATGCTTGCAGAATTTTAATTTTTGATTTTAATTCATTTGCTATTATTTGGGCCAGTGATGTTTTGCCAACACCTGGTGGTCCATAAAATAAGACATGGTCTAAAGATTTGTTTTGACTAATTGATGCATTTATGAATGTTAAAAGTTTTTCTTTTAATTCATTCTTACCTATAAATTCATTGAAATTTGTTGGTCTAGTTAATTTCACTTGTTCTTAAACCTATTTGTTTAATAACAACTGCAACTAAATCAGCTGAGTCATTAATTGTTTCTTTTTTGAAATCAATTTCACACAACGCACTCTGAATTTGTTCTTGTTTATATCCTAAATTTATTAAACAATCTATCGCCTCAATAACTAAATCTGATAGCACTTCATCTATATCAGCTTGGAATTGGTTGGTTTCTTGCTTTTTGCTTTTAGACTCTTCTTCATTTTCTTTATCATTCAGAATTTGACTTCTTAAGAAACCTTTATTAGCAATATCAGACGCTAGAAGGATCGTAGCAATTTTCTTATTCATATTCTCTAGTTTTAATAATCCTTCTAGGTCATTATTTTTAATTAACGACAAAACATCATCTTGATTGTTAGCCATAATATTAATTGCTGTTTTAGGTCCAATTCCATTAACTGTCAACAACGATTTAAATCATTCTTTTTCTTTTAAACTCTTGAAAGCATAAAATTCTTTACTTAAAGAGTTATTTTGCGTAACAAAAGCTAATTCATGTAAAAAGATTAATACATTTGTATCAGATCTACTAAAACCGCTATTTGGTTTTACATTAACCCAATAACCTCAGTTATTGGCAACAAACAACATTTTCGTGCTTGTAACATATTCTATTTTTGCATATACAGAAGTTATCATATTCTACTCCTGTTCAAGATATGTCAATTTTTTTAAAAAGAATTAAAAAAGATTAATTTGATTATCTTTTGCTGCACGTTTCATTTTTTCTAATAAGGTTATTAGGTTTATTAAACACTCTTCATAAGATCCGTTCGCAAATAATCTTCTTCTGAAATCAGTAACATAGTTATTAATATCTTGCGATTCGTAGATATATTTATTCAAGAACATAAATGCATATTGACATAGTTCTTTTAATTCAACTTCTTTAATTGATATAGCTAACGCTTCAAGAAAGTGACGCTCCATCTTTCTATGCAAACCATCGAATTTAACAATGTTTTCTTTGTAATTTTTATTTAAATTACTTTCCATTATATTTAATTCATTGGTATTGTCAGCAATCAACTTATACAATTTATCATTCTTGATATCATTTTTTATGAAATAATTTCTAATCATTCCAAATTGCAATCTTAAGTTATTTGTATTAAATAAAAAGTTTTCATAAACAGCAATATTATCAGCTATTGTTTTAATTAAATGTTCGATCATATCATTTAATTTAATAGCGTTATCTGCAATACTGCTAATTAAAACTAGATATTCTTTATGGCTATAAGATTTCTTATTATCATCATTAATTTCATTAACCAATGTTTTTAATTGAGCTGATTTGTAATTAATTTCTTTAATCTGCTCAATTAACATATGATCTTTTTTGAAGTTAAGAATAAAGGTATCAAGTTTGTTTTTTAATTTCTCAAAATTACTTATGTAATGTTCAATTCATCTTTGAAACGATTCATAAATTACAGAAATCGTGCTCATTGATTTGATTTCTAAATCTAATTCGTTTTTAGTTCGATAAATCAATTCAAACTTATCCTTCATTACTTTTTCAGCGTAATGAAAATTACGATTAATTAAAGCATCATACACATCATTTAATTCTTTGTTTGTATATTTAATAATCGTCTGAACGCGTTGTTTAGATTCGTAAGGAAAGTTTTGTTCTTTAGATAATTGATTGTAAGAACATTGCATTTCTTCCAATAAATATTTTAGTCTTATTCTTCACTTATTAAGAACGAAATATGTTTTGCAAGTATTAATAAGAGTTGGACAAGTTTTTAGAAAATGTTCGATAAAAGCTGCTAAATTCTTATTCATTAACATCGTTGAAGCATCTTCTAACTTAGCTAAACAAGATGAAAAAGAATTAGTCATTTTTAATAGCTCACTATTATCAAATGAAGGTAATATATATCTTTCTAAAAACTTAACTAAATCATCAAACAATTCCTTAAAATTAACTACTAAGGCAGATGAATTATTTTTGTATGCTGAGATATCACCTTTAATATTGTTAAATGATTCATCCAAACTCTGAGCCTTATCTAGATATAAAGAAATTTGTTTTGAAGCTTTCTTTGTGTATTGAAAATCAAAATGATAGTCAAAATTACTCAATTCTTTAATTGGTTCATAAACAGCATCAATTTGCTCTCGATAAAAATCATTAAACTTATTAATAAACTCAACAACATGCGCAAGTTGTGATCGTTTATTAGATAATTTTGTTATTTGCAAAATTGTTTGTTTGTAATTTTTAGCAGATAAAAGATTATACTTTTCTCTAAACTTATAATTCTTATTAATTGATCTACGAACGCGGATAAATATAACAAAATAAACGCTATATAATACAACTACAACAAAAGCAATTACTGCTAAAAGAATAATTAGAATTGATTGGATACTCATATATGATGTATTATTAGCGTTCATTTTATCTATCTGTGTTTTTGAATTAATTCATCTAATACTTTGATACTAACATTAGGGTTTGCTTGACCATTAGTTTTTTTCATCAATAAACCTATTAATAATTTCTCTACACGTTCTTTGCGTGTATCGTAATCATTTAAAACATTAATGTTTTCTAATAAAATCGGTTCAAGCAATGCTTTGATTTCACCAGGTTCTTTGATTTGCTTCATATTTAGTCTTTCAACTATCTGAGCAACTGTTTCATCTGATTTAATTATTTCATCTAAAACTACTTTTGCTTGCTTTTGGTTTAAATCTTCATTTTTAATCATTACAAGCAAATCACTTAAACCATCAAATCATTTTGGGTTAATTAATTCTAGTTTTAATTTTAATTTATTAACACGACCAATTAATTCGATTAATAATCATTTTGACACCAAGCTTAAATCATCAATTTTACTGTTAATTTCATTTAATTTTCTGTATAAAAAGATATTATCTAATAACAGATCTACAAATTGTTTATCAAGCCCTTGAACTAATAATTCTGATTCAAGTTTCTTAATATCAAAAACTGGCATCTGATTAGTTTGTTCTAAAAATTCTTGATCAAGTTGGATACCTATAATATTCGGTTCAAACATATAACGATAATCAACTGCATCAGTCTTTTCACGCATAAATACAGTTTGATTTAATTGATCATCATAACGCATAGTGGCTTGAATCAAACCTTGGTTTGATAAAAGCATTTCTTGTTGTCGATTAATTTCGTAATTAATCGCTTTTTCAACATTATTAATCGAATTAATATTTTTGATTTCAACTCTTGTTCCGTATTTTTTCACGCCATATGGACGAATCGAAACATTAACATCGACACGCATAGAACCTTCTTCTAACTTAGCGTCGCTGATATCATTAAAAATTAGGATTCTTCTTAGATTTGTTAAATATTCTTTAACTTCTTGTCCGCTTTCAAACACTGGATCAGTAACAATCTCAATTAATGGAGAACCTGCTCGGTTATAATCTAATAAAATTTTGTTATCTTGATTTAATTGTTTGGCAGTATCTTCTTCAATATGAAAACGCTGAATTGGTATTTTTTTATTAGAGATTTCAACATAACCATTCGTAGCTATTGGGTGATGTTGTTGGGTAATTTGATATCCCTTAGGTAGGTCTTGATAAAAATAATTTTTACGATCAAATCTTACGTGGTGATCAACATTTTTCATGTTTAAAGCTTTAGCTAATACTAAAGCTTTTTTAACTACCAAAGCATTAGGCTCAGGCATTGTTCCTGGTAATCCTAAATCGATCGGGTGAACATTGCTGTTTGGATTATCTGTGTGCGAATTAGCTGATGGAGAAAACATCTTTGTCTTCGAATTTACAGCTACGTGCACTTCTATACCTATTGTCGGTTGGAAATTATGCATTTATATTCCCTCCATAGTTATCTAATTCTGTTTCGATTATATGAGCTGTTTTTACAACTAATTCATCTTTAAATTGATCTGATACTAAATTTAAACCGATTGTAAGATTTTCGCGATTTTTAATCATTGGAATAGTAATGGATGGATGTCCACCAAAATTAGCAATACTTAAGAAATCATCGATTAAGTTAGAACTTGCTATTCCTTCTTTAATATCATCAATTGTTTGCGCAAAACTACTTGCACCTAATGAGAAAACAACATCGACAGATTTTTTTGAACGTTCAAACTCTTCAACAATTAATCTTCGCGCTTTTTGCGCTTTTTTGAATAGCGGTTCGTAATTATTAGCTAAAGTAATATAAGCTCCGATTGTGAATCTTCTTTTGATCTGATTTCCTAATAATTTAGTTCTAGCATTAATTACCTTCTCATCATAATTATCACCTTCCACTTTTTCACCAAATGGAATACCAGTCAGATTAGCATAACAACTATTAGCCTCTGGGAAACTTAACATTTGGTAAGTTGGAATTGTCGCTTTTAATAAATTGATGTCAAACTCAAGTTCAACAATCTCAAACTTGTTGGTTTTTCTTAAGAAATCAATTACTTGTTTTCAAGCCGTTAGTACATCTTCATACATATAAGGCTCTAAATTCTTATAGTAACCTAAGCGAATCTTTTTATTAAATGAATCAGATTCTAATAAATTATTAAGTAATTTATTAGTTGTTTTTTGTGATGTAAAATCTTTTGAATCGTATTGAGTTAAAGCATCAGCTACAATAGCCACATCAATAACTGATCTAGCAAAAATCCCTACATGGTCAAGTGATGGTGCGTAAGGAAATACACCATAACGCGAAATCAAACCATATGTAGGTTTAAAACCTACAACACCTACCAAACTAGCTGGTCTTCTAACAGAGTCACCAGTATCAGTTCCGATACTAAAAACAACAGAGTTATTCGCAACACTAATAGCACTACCAGAAGAAGATCCTCCTGGAGCATATTTTTTAGATATCGGGTGATGCGTATAACCAAAACCAGAATCTAGACCGGTACCACCTAATCCAAATTCGTCCATATTGGTTTTAGCCATCATAGAAGCATTCATATTTTCTAGAATCTTATAAACTGTTGCATCGTATGGTGGTTTATAAGACCCCAAAAATCTTGATCCTCCAGTCGTCCTAATGTTCTTTGTCGAAATATTATCTTTTAAACTGTAAGGAATATAAGCTAATAAAGAGCTATTAAGATTATCTGGATTGAAGCTATTTGAACTAGAACTTAATAAATCTTCATTTACATATAAATAAGCATTAGTTCATGAGTACTTATGAATTAATTTTAATGAATTTTTAATTAATTGTTCAGGCGTAACTTCTTTTTTTCTTAATTGATTATTAAGTTTTAAAATTTCTGATTTCATAAGCTATACCTTAACAAAATCTCCTAAAGTTTCCTTAGCAGTTTTTTGAATGATTTCTTTATCAGTTAGATACACAACATCATCATCTCTTAATTGATTAGAACTATTACTAATAGGATAGTTCATTGATTTTATCTTACTTGTATCTAGTTTTTCAACTTCCTTGAAGTTACTTAAAATATCATCAAACTCCATTTGCAACTTTTCAATTTGTTCTTCATCTAATTCAAACTTAACTAGCTTTGAAAGTTTTTTTAAATCTTCTTTATTTATTTTCATATTAGAACCTTTTTTTCTACTTGTTCAATTTTTAATAAACAATGGTGTATTTAAATCTTCTGTTAATTCATCCTCATAGTTATATTTCATTATTGGTTGAATGATCATAATAACAGGATAGATTACTATAATATCAATTAAAAACAGCGCTGGATTAGCGATTAATCTGATCGAAATTCAGAATGGATAAGGCTGACCAGTAATTTCTTTATCAAAGATAGGTAAAAAGAAAAGATTAACTAGAACAGCATTAACACCCGCTAAACAGACTAATGAAATTAATGATGAATACCAATTCTTTCTGGCATCTATTGTAATAATATGTTTGTGATTACAATGAATTTCTCTTTTATGAGTAAAACCACTTAAAGCATTAACATTATTAAGTGAAGTTAGCTTATATATTAAAAAAGTAATTCAAACAAAAGCAATAATTCCAATTCCAAAACCTAGAATAATTCAAGTAAAAGCAACTGACGAAAGCTTCGTTTGAGAAATTCCTGGAATCGATAAATCAAATCCTTTATTAACACTAATCTCAGGCATACTTGAGATTAGGAAAGTGGTTACTAAAAACGATAAAATAACTAATAAACTTAAATATATTGATAACGAAAAATTTCGATATTTAGAATATTTAGATGTTGTCAATAACGATCGAATCATTCCAGATAACATTCCTGTTAATATCGCAACAACAAAATATCCGTAATGAAAAAATCCAGCTGATAATGTGACTGCTAAGAGATCAATAATAATCCCTGATATCATCCCGATAATAGGACCAAATAATAATCCTGAAATTTTCACTAGAATTGTTTCAATTGAAACTCTAGTACCCGGATAGACCCTAAATAATATGGATGCTAATCCACCTGTTATAGCGCTAATTAATAGGATGATTGCAACAGCTATCGCTATCACCATCGCCACATTCGTCATACCTATCACTGAGAATCTAGGAATTGTGTAATACCGTTTTTTTTGAAACAAGAAATAGTAGGTTTTTTTAGCTAGAGCTAAAAGAATTACTAACCCTATGATAATCGCAAAAACAGTTATAGCAAACGAACTCGTTGGCTGGATAAATGATTCTTTCATAAAGCTTTATTTCTAGTTGTAATTATAAATTACATAAATATTATTAAAGCCAATCTATAGGCTTAATACCATTCTTTTTTAAAATTTCATTAACCAAATTAAAGTGATTATTATTAAAAAACTTTTCTTGGCTAAAAAAACTGGGATGGGCTGAATTTAATGCAAACTTAATATCTAATTCTTTTAAAAAACTGCTTGCTTTATTCCCTCATAAAACAAATACTGGTTGTGGCTTTAAATATAGCAATTTAATGATCAAGAATTTAATTAATTCTTCTCATCCTAAATTTATATCACTTAAAGCTGATTTTTGTTTTACTGTAAGAATCGTATTAATTAATAACACACCTTGTTTAGCTCAATGACTTAAAGAGTAATCAAATTTATTTAGATCTTGATCAGATAAATTAAGATTATTCTTCATTTCTTTAACAATATTTCTTAATGAAGGTGGTATTTTATTAGTATTAACGCCAAAACATAAGCCATTAGCTTTATCAACACTAGGATAAGGATCTTGACCAATGATTACGACCTTAGTTTTTTGATAATCAAAATAGTTAAATGCATTAAAAATTAATTCCTTTTTAGGAATTAATTTATTACTTTCAAGTCTTGTGTTAATTAACTCATCTAATCTGTTAAAAATCTTTTTATTTTCATCAAAAAATTCGGTAATTAAGTTTTTTCAATCAGTTTTAATTTCGCTAATTAATTGATTAAGCATATTTAAGGATTAAGTTAAACTTACATCGCTGCAGGCGTGCTTGACGATGAATCATTTGCGGGTTGATTTGAATTCATTGAATCAGTCATAACACCAGAATCATTTGAAGCATCAGTCATCATATCAGAATTCATCATATTATTTGTTGAAGAATTATTATCCATATCACTAGAACTGTTTTCTTTAGATTTAGAAAGATCTAAAATCTCTTTGTCATTTTTTGGAATCGTTAAATCGATCTTTGTGTATTTATCTAATAAAGATAACTTATCAAAATATCAAGAATAGTAATTAAATAAATTAGCACCTAAATAGTTGTTATCAATTACGTAATCTTGATCAATAACATTAAAATGGGTTTTGCTAATTAAATTAAAGAACGAACCAGTAGCCGCTTTAATATTATTAGATTGATTTACAAAGTTATTAGTATTCTTAGTATTATCGTTGTATTCTTCAGGCGATAAAATTTTGGTTAAATCAACTAGTTTGTCAGTTCATTCTTTTTTGAAACCAACTTTTTGATCTTTTAAATCACCAGATTTATATACAAGATCATTACTAGATAATAAACTTAACGGGATAATGCTATCAATTGAAGAAGGTTGAATTAAATAATCTGTTGGATTAACTGTTGTAGTATTACTGCTTGCGGTTGCATTATTAGATTCGTTATTGCTGCTAGTTGTTTTTTTAACTATATTGTATCTAACAATTAATCCAAGATCTTTAAGCTTTAAATTGAATACTGGAGCTTCTAATTTATTTTTATAAACTTCATTAAACTTATTAGCAAGCGCAGTAAATCTAGCATCTTCTTTAGAAGTAATATAAGCACTACGATCAGGAGCTACTGTATTATCTAGTCCCACAGAGTAAAAACCAAAGGTAATGTTGATATCTTTAATAGCATATAACTTAGTTAAATAATTAGATGTTTTAAAAATATTTGCATCTTGGATTTCAGCAGCATTTAACTTATATTTATTATTATAAGCTCGAACATCATAGATCTTATTATCACTAACTAATTGAGGAGTTAATTTTTCAAAATGAAATTTGAAATCAATCGGCGTAAAAATATAATTGTTTTCTTGGTTACCGGTTAATAAAGTATTAGAAAAAGCTTGGTAAAAAGCTTTTTGTGAAGCTATTTTATCAGTTTCAACACCAAATAATTTACTTGTTCAATCTTCTTTTTTATTATGTTCAAGATAATTTGATAAATTACTTGAATATTGAATTGAAGGCATTACGATTGAACCTAATACAGAAATAAAAGTTTGTTCATAGAATAATCTAAACAATAGATCAGCATCGTTATTTAACATTGGAGTATTGTTTGTTCCATAATCCCCATATGCATAGCTAAAGAAATTTTGGTATGGTTGTTGAGTATTATTTTTTTTAGCATCTAAAGCAGCTGCTGCTTGTCTAATATCATTTTGTTTTCATGACATATAGACAACCTGTTTAGCTGAAGTATCTGGATTTTGCGGATCTTTTAGAATTTCAGTAAATTTAGAATATGTTTGATTGTTACGCTTAAAAATAGCGGTAGAACAAGAGCTTAATGCCATCGAACTAGCTAATACTAATGTTGGTATTGATAGATATTTTTTCTTCATTCTAATCTTTATCCTCTTCGAATTTTGAATGTTCTTTATCAAAGATAAATTTAACTTGTCCTGTTGGTCCTGAACGATTTTTAGCAATATGCATTACTACATCTAATTTCTTTTCCATTTCGTAAGTATCCACATCTTGCCCTTTTTTATTAGGAGTTGAAGAATGAATAAACATTACGATATCAGCATCTTGCTCAATACTTCCACTTTCTCTTAAATCAGACAAGATAGGAACAGCGTCAGCTCCTTTTCTTTCTTCGATACGTCTAGATAATTGAGCTAAAGCGATTACTGGAACATTATATTGCTTAGCAATTCTTTTTAAACTACCTGAAATAAAACCTATTGCTTCGTGTCTTGATCTATTTTTAACAGCATCTAAATCATGTGTATTAATTAGTTGCAAGTAGTCAACAATGATGATTTTAGGTATTTTATTAATACTTGCTAAATAGTGCAAGTCATTATAAATCGTTTTAATCGACGTTTGCGGCGATGAATTAATATAGATCGGCAAATCTTTTAAAACTTTAATACCATTAGCAAACTTTTGGTATGAACTGGTTTTACTTGAATAAATTTGTGTAGCAGTTGAAAGTTTAAAACTTACATTAGAATGTAAACTTCCTAATCTAGCTAAAATTTCATCCGAGTTCATTTCGATTGAATAAAAAAGACAAATGTCATTATCTTCATTTAATTCATCATCTAAATTATAGTTATCTAGATCATCTTTTACTGCTTTTTTATATTCATTTAATTCGTTTGCTATGTTATATAAAATATTTAAAGCAAAAGCAGTTTTACCTCGTCCAGGACGAGCAGCTATTACGACTAAATTACCTGGCACTAAACCACTTAAATATTTATCTAAACCAGCATAACCAGTTGAGTAAATATTGTTTTTTTTAGCATTAATTAAATTATTGATTTTAGTTAAAAAATCATCAGCTATTTTATCAATTGAATCAAGATCTGTTTGAATTGAACGGTTAACGATTTCATTTATTTGTTTTTCAAAACGATCAAGTGGAATTAAAGGGCCATTAATATTTTTGTTATCAAAATTTGCGTCATTAAAAAAGTTGTATGTAAGGTAATAAACAGATCTAAACTTACTATGTTCGATCAGGTTGTTCAAAAATTTCGCAAAATTATCAGCACTAATATTCGTATGAGCTCTAATATATGAACATACTTCTGTTAACGAATCTTGTTGGCTATTATCTAATGAAAAATTTTCATTGATTCAAGTTTGAATATTATCAATTGAACCATCGGTTTGATTAACATATAAATCGTTAGTTAAACATTGGAAGATATATCTATTAATTCCAGTAAAATCTTCTTTGTTTAATATTCTTCTAGCAATTTCATAACCGGGAATTTTATGAACAAGACAGCTTAAAACAATTAATTCTAAACGATAGCATTTATATAAAAAAAGTGGGTTTTTTTTAAAAAGTTCGTTTTGAGCCGGATCAAAGGAAACGATATTTTTATTGTAAATATCATTATACGCTTCTATCTCAGCAATAACCATTTCTTCACTTTCAAACTGATCTGAAACAGAATTATTATCTAATTCATCAGAATTGTTCTCGTCGTAAAAATCGTCTGTTGGGTTATTAAATTGATTAATTAACATGTATATTATGCTTTTGATACTTTAACTAAAATAGTTGCATGTACTTGTTCGAAGATTTTGATATTAACTTTATGTTCGCCGATATCAAGTTTCATCTTAGTATCAAGCATGTCTTTAGTAACAGGGATATGTTTTTTATTTAAATCATCAATGATGTTTTTAAAACCAATCGTCCCGAAAGCTTTATTTTCTTGGTTTGTTTTAACGGAATATTCTAGGTTAACACCTTCTAATTGTTTTTTTAAATTTTTAGCTTCTAACAAAAGTAAGTCATGATCTTCTGAACGTTTTGTATTTCTTAAATCTAATTGTTTTTGACTTTCGTTTGTTAGAGGAACAGCTAAATTATTTTTAAACAAATAATTTTTGGCATAACCATTTGATACATTAACTACGGTGTCAGCTTTACCTAAGTTTGGAACGTTTTTAATTAAGATAACTTTCATAAACGAAACCTCGTAGTTTTATTTTAATTAAATAAATTATTCTTTAACGAATGGAAGTAGGGCTACAATTCTAGCTCTCTTAATTGCGTTAGATACATGTCTTTGGTGAAGGTTACAGTTACCTGATTGTCTTCTAGAAACAATCTTAGCGTATGAGTTGATGTTTTTTCTTAAAGTAGCTACATCTTTATAATCAACTTTTAAGATACCTTTAGCACAGAAGTGACAAAGTTTTCTTGATTTATTTTTATAGAAAAATTTCTTTTTGTTGTTTTCAAAATTAGATTTTTGATTGCTTTTTTGTGTAGGCGTTTTTTTGTCTTCGCTAATGTTGTTAGCTGGTTGTTTTGTAATGTCGCTCATTGTATTTATCCTTAATATTTATTAATTATTATTAGTATTTATTTTTTATCGTTCATTCAATCATCTATACTCATAAAACCATCATCACTATCTGAATCGTTATCATCCTCATCATCTATTAAATTTCTTTTAGGGTTGAAATTAGATGGGGTTTTGAATTTAGCAAACTCTTGAGGCTCTATTTTTTTGATATCTTCTATATCGTGCGATTCGCGATAGTCTTTAATTTCAGTTGTTGCAGGCGGTTCAAAGTAGTCTTCATTAGAAAAACGATTGTTATCATTAGAATATGAATCATAATTCGACTTATTAAAACTGTTGTATAAAGTTTGATCCATGCGATTGAATTTATATTCATTAGGCAATGATCTGTTTCCGCTCTTGTTAAACGATAAAGGAATTTTTCTAATTTTTTCAGTTGAAATAGATAATCTTAAATATTCTTTACCATTCGTAGATTGCTGAATTTCTGATTTTAAATAACCTTCTATCGAAACTAAATCATTTTTTCTTAGAAAATCCATTGCATAATCTAAGTTTTTGTTTCAAAGATTCACTTGAAAAATATAAGGATCTCTTGGGTAATTATTTTGTTGCAAATCGTTTTGTTGAACAACAATTTTCAATTCACAGCCTTTTAGACCTTTATATTCAAAAGCTTTGGGATCTTCAGATAACATTCCAATAAGTATTACTTTGTTCATATTACCTTACTTTAAAACTTATTTTTCTGCTTTAGATTTGTTTTCAGTAGTTTTAGCAGTTGTTTTCTTTGTTAAATTAACTTTTCTAAGTACTGGAATTTTTTGTTCTGGTAAATCTTCACCGAATTTTTCTCTTAAAATTCAAGTTTCTTTTGCTGAAGCTTTTTCAACTTTAGAATTTCTCTTACTTCCTTTGATTTGGAAAAATCCGTTTTCTTGAACTTGCTTCATGATTTCTTCATATCTAGCTTGTTTTTGTTTAGCAATAGCTACTTTCTTTTCATTTTGTGTAGCTCTGTAACCAAAGTCTTTTTCAGTGTTAATAATTAAAGTTCTTAACACATCAGTTCTAATGCTAGATACACGTTTGTACTCGTGAACTTTTTGAGCATCACTGTTTAAGAATAAGTTGTAGTAATGAGCAGTTACTTCCTTATTAATAGGATATTCTAGAGTTTTTTGCCCTAAGTATTCTTCTTTTATTTCTATGTCACCGAATACTGATTTTAATTCGTTATTAACAGCTTGCGCTTGAGTTTGGTTAAGCTTTCCGCTTACCAATAACATAATTTCATATTTTGCCATTTGTATATTTTTTTTAATCCTTGGGTATGAAAATTGACTTATTTATTTTCTGATTAATTAATTTTGAATTTTAATTAGATTAGATAAAGCAAATATGTCTTGTATATTTTACCATTTTGTTCTGTTTTTTGAAGCTTAAAATTCTTGTTTTATATAATTTACCTGCAACACAAATAATAAAAATATAGAAAAAAGTATAAAAATGAAAAAGTTAACGCTGCTAGAAACAGAACTAGCGATTAAATATATTAAAGATTTATTTCAAAATGCTTTAGCAAATAAATTGAATTTAGTAAGAGTAAGCGCTCCATTAATTGTATCTTCTGATTCAGGATTAAATGACAATTTAAATGGATGGGAATCACCAGTATCGTTTAAATCTAAAACTAATGGCGTTAATTGTCAGATTGTGCAATCTTTAGCAAAATGAAAGAGATATTCAATAGCTAAATACAACATTCCTTTACATCAAGGTTTGTACACTGATATGAATGCGATTAGAATGGATGAAGTTTTAGATGAAACTCATTCAATGTATGTCGATCAATGAGATTGAGAATTAAGAATAGATGAAAATGATCGTAACATTGAATTTTTAAAATCGACCGTTAATAAAATTTATAGTGTAATTAAGGAATGTCAATTAAAAATTAATGAAAAATACGGTATTTTTAGCGAAAAAGACTTATTACCAGAATCTATTTATTTTATAACCACACAAGAATTATTAGATTTATATCCCGATAAAACTCCATCTGAAAGAGAGCAGCTAATTTGCGAAAAAGAAAAAGCAGTTTTTATTATGCAAGTTGGTAAAAAACTTTCAAATAACGATATTCATGATGGTCGTTCACCTGATTATGATGATTGATCATTAAACGGTGATATTTTAGTTTACAACCCTAAATCTAAAAAATCACTAGAACTTTCTTCAATGGGTATTCGTGTAAATAAAGAAGTATTAATTAAACAGCTAGAAGAATCTAAACAAACAGAAAGATTAGAACTAATGTTTCATAAAAAGCTTATCAACGGCGAATTACACCAAACTGTAGGCGGAGGGATTGGTCAATCTAGATTATGTTATTTCTTCTTGCAAAAAGATCACATTGGAGAAGTGCAAGCTTCACAATGATCTGATGATGTATTAGAAGAAGCTAAGAGAAAAGGGATTGAATTACTTTAGTAAATTCTTACTAAATTTTCGTTAAAAAATCTACCAGTTAAAGACTCCTTAGACTGATCGGTCTTAGGAGCTTTTTTTATATTAAATCATTCGGTTTTACCGTTAATTTCTTTTTCTATTGCTGTAAGTTTAATCACAAAACCAAGGGTATCTCTAGTAGATGATTGATAAGTTGTAGCGCCTACACCGAAAACTATATTGTTAGATGAGTATTTTTGTTTTTCAAGTTCTTGTAAAATCATTTCGCTTCTAGCTAATGTAATAGCGTCGCCATAAATAATACCAACTTTTTCATTAAGTTCTCTGTATCCTTTTGAATTAATCTTGCTTCCAAAGTGGTGATCTAAATAATGAATTGTCCCTCAAGTAGATTTGTCGTTAGGATCGTAATTTTTACCACAAATAACTTCGATAGGATCTCCGCTATCTGGTCTTACAACTAATTTTCCTTTTCTTGATAAGATTTTTTCTTTATAATTTGGCAATATGTTATCTAAAACATTTCAGATATCTCAAGAATCGACAACTAAAGATAAAATACCGTCCTTAAATATATCTAATAATCGTTCGTATGTTTGAGCTTCTTGTTCTTCACCATCAGCACACATAACGCTATGTTCAGAAGCTATAACAGATTCAGCATTGTTACCACCAAGAATTGAATCACTTCCATTAAAGTATTGTAAGTGAGCATTAGCTGAATAAATAGATGATTTAAAAGAACTCATTCCACGCATTGAAAAATCGTGACATTGATATTTAACAAAATCATCAAAATCTGCTGTTTTTACCGCATATTTTGAACATAAATCATAAAATTCTCTTGCAATTGTTAACGATGTTTGGTATTGTCATATATTTTGCAAAATAATAGTTTCAAAATAATTAATTAATCAAACATATTTTTTATTAATACCTTCTTCGCCGCATATCGTCAATAATGGTTCGTTAAAGTTAATATATTGATCAGATTTTCTTACCGAAATAATTATTGGTAGTCTTTTGTGTTCGTTTGCGTATTTCGATACATCTATTAACGCTTTTGTAAAATCATCGCTGAATTCTTTGTTACTAAAAACGCTATATAATTTATTTCTTATTAAGTTTTTAATTTCGTCATCTTTTTCGTTATACATTTCAATTAATGAATATACGAAACGATCGATGATATCACACACAACTTTAGTTGTTAATTCAGCATTTCATGCGTGAGTTGTAATATTTTTTAATGATGTTTTTCTTGCTGTTAGTGTTGAAAATAGATTAGTTGTATTTTTAGGATACATTAATCTATGACATAACTTATAAGCATCGACAGGTATTAAATTAACTAAATGCTCGTTTATTTCGTCTGAAACTAACACGTTTTTTTCGTGTTTTAACATATTGATTTTTATCTTCTATTATTATTATAATAACTTTAAATTATGAATAGAGCATTTAAGAACGTTGACATTAACCATTTAAAGGTTATTAAAAACATCAACAAAGGAGCGAAGGTCGATTTGATATTCTGTCATGGTTTAGCTACAGAACCTGGCATGCATTATAAAATCGTTAAAGAACTAAGTAATGTTAATCATTATGACTTGGGTTTTCCTGGTCATATTGATACAGATTTTAAATTTACAATGAAGGAGTTAAACGTTGATTATTTTTCAAAACTTTTAGCTATTTTTATTAAACAAAATCCTGATTTAAAAAACATTATTTTAGTCGGTCATTCATTGGGTTGTGCCGTTATTGTTTTCGCTCTTAAACATCTAACTAAAAACGAAAAAGAACGTATCAAGAAGATTGTTTTAAACGCTCCATTAACAATCAACACTTTACTTACTGCGCTACATTTCACAAAATACTTTACTAGTGATGCCAATAAAATAAACGATGTTGGTATCGAAAAATTTTTTAAAGATTTATTTTATGATCCTAAGAAATATCTAAAAGAATTTAATCAATGGTTTGATTTAGATTTTTACAAAAAACATCAAACAGAGCAAAAAAAATTAGCATTAACTTTACTTAATCCTGATATGATAAGAAGGATAATCAGCGCTTATCATTCAGAAAAGAAATATGAAAACTTTACTTTTATAACTGCTGATAAAGATCGTTTAGTACCATTCACAATGATCAGACATTATATAAAGAATTTTTTTAAAGATGCTAAACATATTGAAATAAAAAATGGTGGGCATGCATTCATTCTAGAACACAAAGACACTTATATTGAAATATTAAAGGAAATTATTCAAAATGCAAAATCTTAAAACCTATATTGAAAAATTAAAGGATTTATTATCTAATATTGATCTTGAAAAATTAATTAATAACTATAACAAAATTATGGATAAATCAATGCATACTAGAATCATGTATGACGATGATGAATATGCAGAAATCGATTTTTTTGAAAAGCAAATCGAGGGTGAGATTGAATTTATAAAAACTAAGTTAATTCAAGAGGTTGACGAATATATTCAGGATATTCTTAAAACTAAGTTTAGTGACGAAAAAAAATTAGCGCTATTACATGATCATTTTTATAATCTGACTCAAGCAATAGCGCTAACTAAAAACATTAGTTTTAAACGCTTAAATAAATTATTAAACGAAGAATATTAAAGTACAAACAATTCGATTGCATCCGCAACGACTTGAGATGCTTTAACATCAAGAATATTTGTTGCGTTATTTTGCACTTCTTTGTGGGATGATTCAAGCGTTACACTAAGCCCTGTAACTTTGAACATCGAAATATCATTAAATGAATCACCAATACTTAAAGTGTTTTTAAGATCTTTTTTTAATATTTTATTTAACTCTAGAATTGCGTTTCCCTTTGAAGTGTTTTCAGAGTTTAATTCAAAAGCCATTGGCGAAACAATTACGCAATCACTAGCTTCAAGTTTTGTTAGGTTAAGAAACTTCGCTAAATATTCTGTAATATCTTCTTTAATCGCTTTTTTACCGTAAAAGAAGATTAACTTAATTAAATCATCGTGAGCATTTAAATCATCGGTTTCGATGTAATTATTATCTGTAAATGATCCTTCATAAGCTGTTAATTCTTCTATAAGTTTCTTATTATGTTTTTTATTCTTATCATAGACATAAATATTATTATTTAAATCGTATGATAATACAAGACAATCATCTGTAATGTTTTTAAATTCATCCATGAATTCCATTACAGTTGTTTTTACTTTTTTAGTTAAATAATTATTCTTAATAATCTTATCTTCAACTAAGTCGTAAATGATAGCGCCATTACAAGCTATAATATAACGCGTTTGTGAAGAAAGATCATATTTTTTTAATAGATTAACTACATCGGATTGTTTACGACCAGTAGCAATCGTGAATGATATATTTTTACCTGGTAATTTTTCTATAGCTCTAATAGCTTCAGGATCAACAATATGTTCGTTGTTTTCGTAACGGATAAGTGTACCATCTAGGTCACTAATTACTCACTCAATATTGTTTTTCATTATTATTTATTAGCTACAGCTTGACTAGCAGTTATAATAGCAACTGAATAAATTTCGTTAGCGCTAGCGCCACGACTTAAATCATTAACTGGTTTAGCTAATCCTGTAAGAATTGGACCGATCGCTTCATATCCACCTAGGCGTTGTGCGATTTTGTAACCAATGTTACCAGCATCAATGTTAGGGAAAACAAAAGTGTTAGCGCCCTTTTCTCAATCTAATTTAGGAGCTTTTTGTTTTCTTACTTCTTCAACATAAGCAGCATCAAATTGCATAGGACCACAGATTGAAGCTAATTTTCCGATTTCAGATTCTTCTAGTAATTTTGTAGCTTCTTTAACTTTATCAACTGATTCACCAGCACCTGAATTAAGTGTTGAATAACTTAACATTGCTAAGTTAATTTTTTCAGTTTGTAATACTTGCTTACTAAACTTAATAGTTGATTTAGCAATTTCAGCTAATTCTTCAGATGTTGGATAAAGATTAATAGCACAATCAGTGAACACTAATCTTTCTTCACCTTTTTCTAAAACCATTACCGAACCAACGATCTTTTCACCTTCAGCAGTTTTAATGATTTGTAAAGCAGGTTTTAATGTATCTTTTGTAGTATATTCTTTACCACAAACTTCACCATCAACTTCTTCAAGTTTAACTAATAAAGCAGCTAGAACATTAGGTTTCTTAACTTCTTCTTGAGCTACTTCTAGAGTCATACCTTTCTTTTCACGTAATTTAAATAAGTATGTAGCATACTTAGATAAATCCATTTTTTCTATTACGTAGCGTCTGATTCTAGGATCGAAATCAGCAGGTATTTCATCGATTGTTCTAAAAATTAAAACTGGTTTAACAAGTTTTTCTGCAACTAACTTTTTAGCAGCTTCTTGAACATATGGATGTCATCCTTCTACTAAAAGGATTTCAGGTGTTTTTTTAGATTCTTTAATCTTATTTTTAAGTTCTTCAATTAATATACTCATAGTCTTACATTTTAAAAATTATAAAAAATTATTTTTTTTCGTAGTTCAGTTTAGTAATTTTAGATAAAGAAATGTCTTTATAAAAATTCATGTAAGTTGCATTAAGGTCAATTGCGTTACCTTTATTTAAATAACCTTTTTGATTAGCATACAACTTAATAAAATCATTAAAGTCTTCAAGTAATTCAGAATTGCCAGATCATTCTATCATCTGTTTTGGATAATGTTTAATTAGATATTTATAACCAAAATCCAAAACCTCTTGCATTGGTATAACTTCTAAATTGATTAAGTTTAATAAACTAAGTTTAGCACCTAGTTCAAAATCATCAATTTTTTTATACAACACCCCAGGAGTGTCGTACAAGGTGAAATTTTTATTTAATTTAACAAAGGTTTGACGTTTAGTAACTCCAGCTTTATTTTCGACTTTGTTATGGTTTTTTTTAATCAATCCATTTATCAATGAAGATTTACCAATATTTGGTAAACCAATCACCATAATACTAAAGTGTGGTGTGACTAAACCTTTTGCTTGCAATTTTTTAATCTTATCATTAAGAATCTGATAGATTTTATTTATAACAAAACTACTAAAATTCTTATCTTTAATACTTGTTATGATTGTATTTTTATCATATTCATAATTAAGATCAGCTCAATCTGATTTGAGAGCTATATTAATAATTGTTTTGTTATTAAAAATATCTAACAAATCAGGATTGGATGTCAAATTAATTGCCCTAGCATCCAGAACTTGAATAACTAAATCAATATGTTTTTTAACTCTATTGATATCATCCAAGGTCTTTTTCATGTGACCTGGGAATCAATTAATTTTGGAATGATTCATTCTTTATTATTCTTCAGTTATATACATCCATCCATCAATTCCCTTGATTTGGGTAATTGCTATTAAGCAATCATTATCAACTTTACGGATTAATCTAATAATTCTAGGAATCTCAACGAACATTGTAGTTGTTGTGATCATCTCGCGTTCTTCTTTTGTAAAACCACCTGTGATTTTTGACATCGACATAGTATGTGGATGGTGATCTGATAATAATGCTTGACGAATTTTTTCGCAATCTGCTGAATAAATTTCAATCTTAGCCATCTTATATCTAGGAAATAAGGCTTCTAAGAACATTGATACAACAACAGCGGATAATATTGAACCTATAAAATTAGGCGAGAATAGCAACGATACATTTCAAGCTAAATCACTAAATTTTTTAGTTGAATTTGGAACTAAAATCTCTTTTGGTATCTCTTGCAAAACAAGCGAAGAAGGAATATACGAACCAATTATTACAGATACTAATAATGTTATAAAGTTTGTATAGAACAAGATACCTGCAATTGATTTTCTTTTTATCTTAGCAACGTATTGAGAAATAAAATCCATTCCTCCGGTTGATGCCCCAATTACAAAAAGCATTGTGTATAAGAATGATGATAATGCAGCTGCTATAATCGCATACAAGAACATTGATAAGATTTTATTAACTTCATTGTTATTTTGTCATATCAACGGAATATAACCAATCTTTCTACCGAGATCAGTCAATTTTCCTGTATCATCAAAAAACATCCTATAAATTTCTAAATTAGTTGATTTAAATTTTTCAACTTCGTAAATAATTGAACTATTTTCTGCTGTATTGATTGTAAATAATCCAACTTTAGAAATGCCAGGGATATTATCTAAGACAAAACCAAATAAATTAGCAATAACAACATACACTGCAGTTAATATCGTAAATCTCTTACCAACCTTAAAATAAGAAAAGATGATTAGAGGTATATTAATAACGATATATAAAATCCAGAATGTTAGATTGAAAATTAAATCTTTTGGTAATCCTGTAGGTAAAATAACAAAAAGCATTCTTGCTAACCCTTGAGTTAACGAAGAAACACCTAAGTTATATAATCCTGAATTACGTATAAAAAATAGACTAATTAGACCTTGAATTAGCGATATTAAAACAATAATCGCAATTCTGTTTCAGATTTTTTTGGGACCATATAAACCAGCAAATATCAATAACGAACTACGCAATCGCGTTCTTGTTACCGTTACTTTATTTCATTCTTGAGAAAGGTTTGCTAGTTTATTTTTAGATTTTGTTAGAGACATAAATTTACTCTAAGGGAATAAAAAAAGTTAACTAACTATTTGTTGTTAACTACTTTTTCTTTAATACGAGCAGATTTACCTGAACGTTGTCTCATGTAAGAAATGTAAGCTCTTCTAACTTTACCCTTACGTTTTAATTCAATTTGGATATTTGGGTTGTGAACGTGGAAGTTTTTTTCAACACCAACACCACTTGATTCTTTACGAACTATAAAAGTTTCAGATAATCCAGAACCTTTTCTTCTTAAAACTAAACCATCAAATTTTTGAATTCTGGTTCTTTTTTCATCAGCAATCTTAATTGATACTGATACTGTATCACCAACTTGGAAATTTGGTACATCTTTTTTTAATTGCAAATTATTAACGTGGTTAATAATGTATTGTTTACTTAGTTTGTTCATTGTTACTACTTATTATTTGATTTGTATTTATCATACATATCTGGTCGTTTATTTTTTGTGTTGGTTATCGCAGCTTGTTTATTAAATTCTTTAATACGTTGATGATTACCACTTAATAACACATCAGGAACTTTATAACCTTCAAAATCATAAGGTTTTGTATACATCGGATAATCTAAGAGGTAATCATTAAATGATTCACTTTCCAAGCTTTCTTTATTGATTACATTAGGTAACAACCTAACGATGCTATCTACCACTATTAATGCTCCTAATTCTCCGCCAGTAATCACAAAATCACCAACCGATAGAGCTCCATCAACATAATGATAAATGCGTTCGTCAAACCCTTCGTATCGTCCTGCTATTAAAATTAAATCGTTATTTGATTTACTAAAAGCTTCAGCTTTTTTTTGATCATAGACATCACCCTGAGGGGATAATAAATAACTTTTAACTTTTTCGGGGTCTTTAAATTTATTTTTTTTAATATCTCTTAAACAGTTTACTAATGGTTCTAATTTCAACAACATTCCAGCCGCTCCACCATAAATAGTGTCATCAACTGTTTTGTGTTTATCAGTAGCATAATGTCTAAAATTTATTACTTCTAATTCAACAGCATTCTTGTCTAAAGCGTTTTTAATAATCGAAAAATCAAAATACGACTTTACAAATTGATCAAAAAGCGATAAAACAATGATTTTCATATACTAAGCTTTTTTAGAAGCTGTGTATTTTTCTCAAATTTTTTCTTTAGAAAGAATTGATCTTACTGTATCAGTAGGTTGAGCACCTTTTTTCAATCATTCAATTGCAAGTGCTCCATTTATTTTATTAATTCCATTAATTGGATCGATGTGACCAATTAATTCTATATAACTTCCATCACGTTTAACTCTAGAATCTACAACAACCATACGATATGATGGTAGTTTGTGACGACCTAAACGCATTAATCTAATTTTTACCAAGTTTGTTTTCCTTAATTATTTATGCTTGAATATTATAACATATCGTTAAGTAAAATTACTTAACTGGTTGTTCAACTTTAGCAACAGGAGTAGCTGGTTTAGCTTCTACTTTTGCAGTAGTAGTTTTTTTAGTTTGTTTAGCTTTTTTAGCAACGTATTTAGGAACTTTATCAACGAATTGTAAGATTGCCATTTCAGTAGCATCTCCCATTCTAGCACCTAATTTAATTACTCTAGTATAACCACCGTTTCTTTCTTTGAAAACAGGAGCCACTTTATTAAATAGATGAGCAACTAATTCATCAGCTGAACAAACTTGAGTGTTTAAAAGAATCGATTTAGCTCTTCTTCTATTTGCAACTGAATCTTCTTTAGCTACTGTAATAAGTTTTTCTAAATGCTTTTGAGTTTCTTTTGCTTTAGTTAATGTTGTTTTGATTTCGTTATAACTTAAGCAATCACTAACTTGTTGACGAATAATCATCAAACGAGTTGATGTGGTTTTACCTTTTTTGTTAATGTATGACATAGATATTATTAGTTATTCTTAAGTTTTAAATCGTACAGTTCATTAAGTTTTTTATTAATTTCTCGAACTGACTTCTTACCTAAATTACGAATGTTTTCAATTTCAGATTTAGAACGAGTAACTAGTTCTTCAACTGTTTGTATTCCGTGTCTCTTTAAACAATTATAAGAACGAACTGTTAAATCAAGTTGTTCAATTGGAATTGATAACTTCTTGTTTTTTTCTTCAACATTCTTTTCATTAAGAACTTGAATGTCATGTAATGACTTGTTGATATCAATTAATGGTCTTAAGTGATCAGCTAGAATTTTAGAAGCCATACCAATTGCATCACCAGGTTTGATTAAACCGTTAGTACCAACTTCGATAACTAACTTATCAGTAATTACATCTGATGTTTCTTCTTCAACTTGATATCCAACTTTGATAATTGGATTGAAATTAGAATCAACCGGAATAATTGATAAAGATCCAATTTCTGAACGATTATCTGCTGCAGTTTTGAATCCACGACCTCTAGTTGCATAAATATCAATAGCGATTTCTGTATCTTCAGATAAAGTACAAATTTCTAAGTCGTTGTTAAGAATTTCAAAACCTAATGGACATTCAATATCACTAGCTTTAACAATACCAGCTTTGTTAGCACGGATTGTCATAACCGGTCATTTTTCAATTGGTGTTTCTACTAAGGTATCATCTGAAATAATATTATCGCTAATTCAAACAACTAAGTTTTTAAGATTTAATATTATTTGTGTTACGTCTTCTTTAACACCTGGAATAAATCCAAATTCGTGTGAAATACCTTTAATTTTTAGGGCGAATACAGCAGATCCTGGAAGGTGACTTAACATCACTCTTCTAAGAGCATTACCTAAAGTAATACCAAACCCTTTTTCTAGAGGCTTAACGATGTATTTACCATAATTTTTGTCGTTATCTTCTTTAATAACGTTGATATTGTATCGCAAAAATTGTTGCATAATTTTCCTCTTAAATAATTAACGTGGCTTTTTAGGAGGTCTGCAACCGTTATGAGGAATAGGTGTTACATCGTGGATTTCAGTAATAGTTAAACCACAAGCAGCTAAAGATCTAATTGCAGTTTCTTTACCTCTACCTACACCATTTACATAAATCTTAATGGTTGCTAAACCCATTGCCATAGCTTCCTTGGCTGCTTTTTCAGCAGCTACACCAGCTGAATAAGGTGTTTTTTTCTTAGCACCCTTGTACCCAATTGCACCTGAAGATGATCAAGTTATAGCATTACCATTGATATCTGTGATTGTGATAATTGAGTTATTTGAAGTTGCGTGAATGTGAGCAATCCCATTGCTGGCAACTGTTTTTTTCTTTTTAGCCATAATTTATTATTACTTACTTTCAATTTTCTTGTTAGCAACGGTTTTTCTTGGACCTTTACGTGTTCTAGCGTTCGATTTAGTTCTTTGCCCTCTTACTGGTAGCCCTCTTCTGTGACGTAATCCAGCATATGAACCAACTTCCATTAAACGTTTAATGTTTAACGCTACTTCTCTACGAAGATCCCCTTCTAATACGTATGTACTAGCAACAGAACGAATTAAAGCTAATTCTTCATCTGTTAAATCTTTAACTCTTTTATTTGAGTCAATTTTTGCTTTTCTTAAAATTTCTTGAGCACGAGGCTTACCAATTCCATAAATATAAGTTAATGAAATTTCCACGCGCTTGTTATTCGGGATGTCAATACCTAAAATACGAGCCATATTCTATCCTTGTCTTTGTTTGTGCTTAGGGGTTTTACAGATAACTCTAACAACCCTTTGGCGTCTAATAACTTTGCAATCCTTGCAAATTGGTTTTACTGATGATCTTACTTTCATAGTTTTTTATTAATTAATGACGATAAATAATTCGCCCTTTTGTTAGATCATAAGGGCTGAATTCGACTTCCACGCTGTCACCTGGCAAAATACGAATTTTGTGCATTCGAATTTTTCCTGACACATGCGCTTCAATCAAAAGATTATTTTCTAGCAATACTTTAAATTTATCACCTTTAATAATCTCTTTTACAACACCTTTGATACTGAGGTTTGTGTCTTTCATTGATTATGCTGTTTAGCTAAATTGTCCTTTATTATGGTTAGTTAAATAAGATATTTATAGTTTATTTGGATATGTATGATCAATTTTAAAATTGTTCAAACATTTTCAAATACATCATATTCAAAAATATATATTGATGAAGGTAATCAATATTTAAACAACCGTTATATATTTTACCACGAAATCCTGTTTTTTATAAATAAAAAGACCTAGCGTACTAGGTCAATTATTTGAGGGATTTTAATGAACTTTATCATCAAATGCCCCTTGATAACTGAACAGAATCTGACCAACAACTTTTAGTTAATAAATTTGCTTTAATGGGTTTAACCTTTTTGTTGGATTTTATTATTTCACCGTTATATGTAACAGGTGTATATCGTGTTAGTGTATTAATATACTCCATAGAAAGGAGGTAATCCACCCCCACGTTCTCGTAGGGGTACCTTGTTACGACTTAACTCCAATCACCGGCCCTACCCTAGACATGCGCTTCCTTGCGGTTAGCAACACGGTTTTAGATATTACCAGCTCTCATAGTTTGACGGGCGGTGTGTACAAGACCCGAGAACGTATTCACCGCGACATGGCTGATTCGCGATTACTAGTGATTCCGACTTCATGAGGGCGAATTGCAGCCCTCAATCCGAACTGAGACCAACTTTACAGATTAGCTCCGCCTTACGGGTTTGCGACTGTTTGTATTGGCCATTGTAGCACGTTTGCAGCCCTAGACATAAGGGGCATGATGATTTGACGTCATCCCCACCTTCCTCCAACTTACGTTGGCAGTCTCGTTAGACAAAGTAACTAACGATAAGGGTTGCGCTCGTTGCGGGACTTAACCCAACATCTCACGACACGAGCTGACGACAACCATGCACCACCTGTCATTGGGTTAACCTCCATTATATTTCTATAACTTCGCCCAAGATGTCAAGTCTAGGTAAGGTTTTTCGTGTACCGTCGAATTAAGCAACATGCTCCACCACTTGTGCGGGTCCCCGTCAATTCCGTTTGAGTTTCATTCTTGCGAATGTACTACTCAGGCAGGATGTTTAATGTGTTAACTGCAGCACCGAAGTATTCGCTCCGACACTTAACATCCATCGTTTACAGTGTGGACTACTAGGGTATCTAATCCTATTTGCTCCCCACACTTTCAAGCCTAAGCGTCAGTATTGGCCCAAGTCCTCGCCTTCGCCTCTGGTGTTCTTCCATATATCTACGCATTTCACCGCTCCACATGGAGTTCCGGGACTCTCTACCAAACTCTAGACTAGAAGTTTCCAATGCATACAATCGTTAAGCAATTGCTTTTAACACCAGACTTTCTAATCCGCCTGCGCTTGTTTTACGCCCAATAAATCCGGATAACGCTTGCAACCTATGTATTACCGCGACTGCTGGCACATAGTTAGTCGTTACTTATTCAAATGGTACCGTCAGGTCAATAGCTTTCCACTCTACTGACTTTTCTTCCCAAATAAAAGAACTTTACAATCTAAAAAGACCTTCATCGTTCACGCGGCATTGCTCCATCAGACTTTCGTCCATTGTGAAAAATTCCCTACTGCTGCCTCCCGTAGGAGTATGGGCCGTGTCTCAGTCCCATTGTGGTTATTCTACCTCTCAGCATAACTACACGTCATCGCCTTGGTGGGCCATTACCCTCACCAACTAGCTGATATGCCGCACCCTCATCTTATAGCGAAGCAGTTGCTTCTTTAAAGTTATTCTCATGCGATAATTAACTTGTTATGCGGTATTAGCTAATCTTTCGACTAGTTATCCCCCACTATAAGGCAGATTGGATACGTGTTACTCACCCGTTCGCCTCTAATGTATTGCTACATCCGATCGACTTGCATGTATTAGGCATGCCGCCAGCGTTAATCCTGAGCCAGGATCAAACTCTCAGAAAATGACAGATTCTATTCAGTTTTCAAGAAGCATTTGGTAGCTATCATCTAAAGGAGGTTAGAGATAATTATTAACTACTCTAACATAAAAATGATAACCTGATAAATAGTATCACAAAAAAATTAATTTGACAAGATTTATTTAAAAAAATGTATTTTTATTTTAATAAATCAATTAATTGATCTTTAGGAATAAATCCAATTCTGCTATTAGTTTTTTCGCCATCTATAAAAGTGATAACATTAGGGATAGAACTAACTTGATATTGAATCGGAAGCTCTTTAGATTCATCAACATTGATTTTTACAAAAGTTCAATCCGTTTTTTCTTTAGATACTTCTTCAAAAACAGGAGCCAACATTTTACAAGGACCACATCAGTCTGCGTAAAAATCAACTACAACTTTTTTGTTAGATTTTAGAATTTCATCTAATTCAGTTTTTTCAATTACGTGTTTCATAGTTTTTTAAATCTTTGAATAGTTTTATGTATATATTAATAATCTATATTAAATATTAATTAATTGTTGAATCTCGAATCGTATCAGACTCAGTTCCCGAATCAATATTTTTAGTAAATTTACATTTAGGGAAGTTTGAACAACCCAAGAATTCGTTGTTATTTTTCTTTTTATAAGATTTTCTACGAATCATTTTAGAATGACATAAATCGCATTCTACACCTTCTTCGTAAATAATTACCTTAGGTTTTTGATCTGTTTTATCAATGTGTTTACATTTAGGATAGTTAGAACAACCAATAAATGAACCAAAACGCCCTTGACGTTTAACTAATCTAGAATCACATTCGGGACAGTTGCGTCCTTCTACATATTCAATTTGTTTTATGATATTAGTTTTTGCCTCGTTTAAAACTTCTGAAAAGTTGCTTCAGAAAGATTTTAGATAAGTAACATCATCAATTGAACCATGAGCAATTTCATCTAGAGTAGCTTCCATATTTCTTGTAAATTCTTTATTGATAATAGTTGGGAAGTTTTTATCTAGCTCGCTGGCTACTTTGGTACCAAGATCTGTTGTTTTGTAATAACGACCATTTGTAAGTTCAGCGTAATTTCTTTTTAAAACAATATCTAAAATCGTTGAATAAGTACTAGGGCGGCCGATTCCTTCAGATTCTAATGATTCAATTAAAGTTGCTTGTGTATATCTTGGTGTCGGTTGAGTTTGATGTTCGTTAATCATCACTTCGCTAGCTTCAAATTCTTTACCGATTTCAAATTGCTCTAATTTGATTTCTCTTTGGTGATCTGTGTCATTGAAATGCGAATAGATTTTTTTATAACCATCAAATTTTAGTACATTGTTAACTGCATAAAACTTATTGTTGTTATTAATTAAACGAATATTAATAAGTTCATAAGCAGCCGGAGCCATATAACGAGCAACAGTTCTAGTTCAAATTAATTTATATAAACTGTATTGATCGTTGCTAATTTTACCTTTAAGCGATTGCGGAGTTATGGTGATGTCAATAGGGTGGATCGCTTCGTGAGCGTCTTGAGCTTTAACTTTTTCTTTCTTAGCTTTTTTAGTTTCCCTATTTGATATATCATTTTCAGCTTTTGCTACATAATTATCCCCATAACTTTTAGTAATAAAATCCACAACTGTTTTACGATATTCTGGACTTAATCTCGTACTATCTGTTCTAGGATAAGAAATTAGTGCGATCTGTTCATTATCAACGCTAACACCTTCATATAACTCTTGCGCTACTGAAGTAATCTTCATTGATCTTCACTTTAATTTATTAATTGCATCTTGTTGAAGTGTTGATGTTTTATAAACATCCTTAGGATAAGAATGTTTTAATTTTGGTTCATCAACGGCATAAACTTTATATTTATCACCTAAATGTTGTTTAACGATTTCAGCATCTTCTTTAGAATTAAAATCAATTCCACTAACTTCTTCAAGTTCTTTAAAAGATAGCTTAGATTTTAATTCATCATCAATTTTTCTTAACATTAATTCTGTTCCATCTTTTAGAACAACATCTAATGTTCATCAAAATCTTGGAACGAACTTTTTTATTAAATCTTCACGCTCAGTAATAAATTTAAGTGCAATCGATTGCACTCTGCCAGCTGAATCGGCATTCAATTTTGATTTTAATAAACTTGATAGTTTAAAACCTATCAAACGATCGATTCTTCTTCTTGTTATTTGTGAAGCGACTCAATCTTTTTGAATTTCTCGCGGATTAGCTAATGCATTTTTAACTGCTTTTTCACTAATTTCGTTGAAAACAATTCTTTTACATTTATCAACATTTACACCACGATCTTTTAAAACATCATATACATGTCAAGAAATAGCTTCACCTTCACGATCAGGGTCGGTTGCTAAATAAATTTCGTCAGCTTTTTTAGCTTTATCTACTAGCTCATTAATTAACTCTTTTTTAGTAACCTTTTTAGCAGTTTTACTTTTTTTATCTTTGGTTGTTGTCTTAGTTTTTTTCTCTTGGATTATTTCTCATTTAGGAACAAAATCCTCAGTATTAAAACCTAGGGTATATTTAGGTAAATCTCTAATATGCCCAACTGTAGCAACAATATCATACTCATCAGATAAATATTTTTTTAAGGTCTTAATCTTGTTTGGTGACTCGATTATCAAAATTTTTGAGCATTCATTAGCCATTGCTTTTGTCCTTAGTTGTTTTTATTTAGCTTGCTTTGTTTATTTTATCTTAAAAATTAGTTAAGAAAACAAATACCTTTATTTATATATGTATATATAAAGATATGTATCTTTTTGTTAAATAGAAGAATTTTTTGAATCGAAACTCTTAATTGTTTCAATCATCATTTTCTTCTCATCATCCAGCAATTTATAAAAATATGATCCTGAAACAAATTTTGATACTAAACCTTTAAGTTCGCATGCTTTCTCTAGATTAATACCACCATCAATTTCAATCTCAATATTAGGAAAGAACTTAATAAGTTTAGCAATATTCCTATAAACAAGCGGACTAAATTCTTGCCCACCAGCACCTGGTTCAACCGACATTAAAGTCACATAATCAACTAATTTAATTTGGTCTAAATATTCGCATATATCAGTATTAAATTTGAATGCTAATCCAGCTTTTTTATTACTATTTTTTATGTAAGCTAAATATTTAGTTATTAATTCTTTATTGTCTTTTAATGGTTCGACATGGAAACTAATATTGTCACACTTCGTCTTTGTGTATGTCAAGATATGCTTAGCAATTTTGTTTACCATTAAATGAACATTAACTTCATAACCCAACGCTTTTAGTGAATCAACATAACGTTCATCAAAAGCATAGTTATTAACGAATTCATCCATTACATCATAATGAATTTTATTCAAACCTAATTGCTTATAATGAGCTAATTTATCTTGATCATAGTCATTAAGCATCGGTAAAATCGAAAATAATAAGTCGCTCATTATTTACCTAAAAGTTTAAACATTCTTTGCTTGTAATCCTCAACACCAGGTTGGTCATATGGATCATGATTTAATAATAGCGCTGAAACAGAAGTAGCTATGCATAATCAGTAATAAACATAACCAAAACCATAACCATTATTTTGTTCTATATCAATTTCAATAATTGGCACGCCAGCACTAGCATGAGCTTGTTTGGTAGCTTCGCAAGCAATATAGTTAAGTTCATTAACTGATTTGTTAGTTACATAATCAAGCTTGTCATCGTTATCAAATTGCGACTTATTTAGTTTTAAACTATTGCTGTTGGCTTTTTCAAATGAGAAAACTGTTTCAAAAAAGATCTTCTTACCTTGTTGGTATAACTGACCCATAGAGTGTAAATCTGTTGTAAATACTGAATATGTTGGGAATAAAGAATTTTCTTTTTTCCCTTCACTTTCTCCGAATAATTGACGGTGTTGCAACATCAAGTATTCATGTTGTTCTTCGTAAGTAATAGCTACTTCAACATCTTTTTTAAGCTCTGTGTAAAGATAATGACGAAGAGCGGCATAACAATAAGCTGTGTTCTTAGTTAAATTAGCTGAACTAAATAAATCAGCGTTAGCTTGCTTAGCACCTAAAATTAAATCTTTATAGTTAGCTCCAGCTAGACCAGCAACAAACAACCCGCTTGGTGTTAATGTTGAAAATCTACCACCAATATCTGAATAAATCGGCAACATTTCATAGTTATTCTTAACTGCTAAATCGTGTAGAACACCTTTTTGTGGATCAGTTATCGCGACTATTCTTTTAGCTGCTTGTTGATCGTATTGTTTATATAAAGCCTCTCGGAATAATTTAAATCCTACAGATGGTTCTAAAGTTGTACCTGATTTAGATATAACAACAATCGCTCAATTCTTATCGCGAACTTGTTCTAAAATATTTATTAAAGTGTTTTCACTTAAACTTCTAACAAAATGAATTTTTCTTTTTTGTTGGCTTGGTAAGTATGATGTGATATCTAAAATTGCTTTGATACCAGTGTATGAACCACCAATACCAATAACCACAACATCCGTTACTTTTAATTGATCCCATTCAGCAATTTTAGCATCAATTTTTTGATATATTTCAGTTTGGTCTTGATTAACATAATCAATTCAACCTAACATATTTGAACTTGGAGTTTTCTTATCTTTTAATTGATCAAATATATCATTTAATTTAGCTTGATACTTAGTTGATAATTTTTGGTAATCTAAGTCTTTAATAAGGTCAAATTTTAATTTAATCATAGTGTTCTCACTTTTTTGGTTTATTGCTTAATTTTAAAATATCGACTGAAGCAAACTTAAATATATTTTATAGATTAATGAATTAATCTGTTTTTTTACACAACAATCAATACTTGTTTCTAAATGCATACAGTCCCTAAATTTGCATTGGGTTTGGTATTTCCTGAATTCTAACAAACCATAACTTAATTCCTGTTTAGTAATTTCAAGATTAAAAATAGAAAAACCAGGGGAGTCTGCAATATATCCATTTAAGAATTTATAAAGCTTTGTTGATGTTGTAGTGTTCTTACCTCTTTTAAGTTTGTTAGATACTTCTTGAGTTCAGATATTAAGAGTGTTATCTAACCTTTTAATTAAAGTTGATTTACCAACTCCACTATGACCACAAAACAATGATATTTTGTCAGATATCATTGTTTTTAAATTTAAGAAATCATCGTTATTATTTAATCTAAAAACTTGATAGCCTGTTTGGATCAAAGCTTGATATATTTCTTCAAAATCATCACTGTTATCAATTAAATCTAATTTTGAAAAAGCGATTAACGGCTTGAACTCAAGCTTTGATTCAAAATAAACTAAAAACTTAAAAAGTTGTTTTAAGTTTAGTAATGGATCTTTAACTGAAAAAACCAAGATAACATAATCAAGGTTAGCTACCTTAGGACGAACCAAATAATTTTTACGTTCAACTAACTTAATGATCTCATTACGTTCATTAAGTTCTAATAAATCGTTAGCCACCAATTTAATCTTTTGGTATTTTCATTTACCTGGTGCATGAAGTTTTTTTATCTCATTATTAACTTCACAAAATAGATCGTTGGCATTAATTTCTAAAATTCTAGCAATCATTATTTTGGTGGTGATGAGAAATTAAAGATAATCAAACCTAAGGTTAAAAGTACAATTAAGATAACAAGACCTGTAATTAATCAAAATGATCAATACTTAAAAATAATAGGTTCTGAATCAACAGTTATTTCAGTTGGTTTGAATAACTCGTCTTTTTGCAAAACCCTTTTTTCGTAAGGTTTTATTAACGCTTGTTCTTTATCGACATTATCCAAATCTTTAAGAATATCTTCGCAACTACTATAACGATATTTACGATCTTCTTTTTTAGATGCCATACATCTAAAAACAATGTTCTCTACGGAGTTAGGAACATCAAAACCCATAGTCTTCATTAAAGGGACATCGTATTGGTTAGGTAATTTAATAACATCTTGCCCTTTTTTATTTTGTTTATTAAATGGCTTTTGACCAGTTATCATTTCAAACAAAATAACACCAAATGAATAAAAATCATACTGAACAGTAGGACGTGTTCTTCGCAACAATGGACCATTGGTTTTAGGATTAATTAATGGTTTATTGTTTTCGTCACGAACTATCTCTTTATCCAAAACATCTGGACACATATAATCTTCGGTTCCAAATAATGCTTGCTCATTAGTAAGAATTTTTAAAGCAGCATCTGTAGTAATTGAAGAAGCGATACCAAAATCGATTATCTTCAGTTCTCTGAAATCTTTAGATAACATCAAGTTCTCAGGTTTTAAGTCTCTGTGAATAATTTGATGTGAATAGTTATGTAATTTTTGAATTCCTTCAACCATTCTTCTAAAGTAATACAAAGCTTCCTTAACAGATAAACTTCCTTTAGTTGAGATATGTTTACGTAAAGTAACACCTTGAACGTATTCCATTACGATAACAACGATATCTTTAATTTTTACTATATGATTATTTCTTTCAAAGATTAATTCGTTATCTGAAATATCATACGTAGTAATTAAATTGGGATGACTAATTCTAGAAGAAGTAATTAATTCTTGACGTAATTTAGTTCATTTATCTTCACTATCAGCTGGATTTTTTTTAACAATCTTAACAACTACCAAACTCTTTTTGGCACCGTTAATCTTATCAGTTTCTGCCATTATGTTTTTAGCAACATAAATGACTGAGTTCATACCTCCTTCTGTTAGTTGTTTGACAATTACATATTGACTAAATAACTTATCATTCGGAATTAGATAAACATTTGATTTTTTTTCGGTTTGTCTGTTAATGTTTGGCTTGTTATTATTAGCCATTTATAACCTCAGTTAATTTAACTACAACAACACTTAAATTGTCATTAGACATAGCGCTCATACCGTTTTCAAGAAGGTTATCAGCTACTTTTTGCATATCATCAGTAATACTTAATAGATCATGAAATTTCTCAGGCATTACAAAGTTATAAAATCCGTCAGATGATAGTAATAGATATTCATCGTCATTATGAATAACATCAAAAGAAGTATCAAAATCAAGTTTAGCAGTATCTTTAGATACGATATTAGTTAAAGCTAATAATTCTTTTTCATTAGCTTTAAAAGTTACAGCAGATGCATTAATCTTTTTAAGATAATTATACAAGTTGTGGTCGTTCGTAATTTGACTAACTTTTTTGTCTTTACCAATTAAATAAGCGCGAGAGTCACCGACCCAGAAAGTATAGATTTTATTATTAGCAATGATCGATAAAACAATGGTAGTAGCCATTTGTTTTAGCGATGCATTTTCATGTTCTTTTTTAAACTTTTCATCGTTAGCTACGATATAGTTATAAATCTGTTGTTTACATTTAAGTAAAACATTTTTAAACCAACTTTCCATCTTTTCATCACTTAGATTATTAAAGTTGGTTGATAAAAAAATATCACGGATTAAGTCGCGAGTAATACTACTAGCAATCGCCCCACCTTTATATCCTCCTAGACCATCGCAAACTAAAGCAATTATATTGTGATACTGATTAGTACCAACAAATACTGCGTCTTGGTTTTCTTCACGAACTGTACCTACATGAGTTGAACTTGCGTATATCTTTTTCATTATCTATTACTTTCTTGGATTAATTTCTTGATTTTTTCAATTGTTTGCTCTAAATTGTCATTAACAATAATATGATCATAATATTTTTGGTGAGCATATTCTTTAACAGATTGTTCTAAACGATATTTAATCGTTTCATCACTTTCTGTTCCACGCTTTTTTAAACGATTAATTAATTCTTCTTCAGATGGTGGTGTTATAAAAATACTTAATGTTCTAAACCCTTTTTTTAATACTTGCATCACACCTTGATATTCGATTTCAAGAATTAAATTTTCGTTTTTATCAATAATCTCTTTAACAATCGAAAGTGGTGTACCATAGTAATTGTTAACATAATGAGCATATTCTAATAACTCATTATTGTCAATCATAGATTGAAACTCTTCTTTTGTTTTAAAAAAATAATGTGTTCCTTCTATTTCAGTTTCTCTTTTTTTTCTTGTAGTGGCTGAAATAGATAAGTTTAGTTTTAATTCGTTATCTAATAAAAGTTTATTAACTATCGTACCTTTACCAACTCCACTTGGTCCTGAAATTAAGATAATTAAACCTTGTTTATTACTCATACTTTGAACTAATTTATTGATATAAGCAGTATTGTTTCGGATAAATTTACTTTCTTATATACTTTTTAATATTTTAATATTTATATTTATTAGAACACTATTAAAATGAAAAGTAAACTAAAACCGACTAGTGATTGATTAGTTACAGACCAGAATCCAAAGATGCGTGAAGTATGTAGTCCTGTGACTTTTCCGATAAGCGAAGAAGTTCAAGAAGCTATCGATAAAATGATCTCATATGTTGATGAAAGTTTTTATGATCGCGCAGAACAATACGATATAAGACCTGGTATTGGAATAGCTGCTAACCAAATTGGTTTAAATAAAAGAATGTTTTACATTCATTTTACAGATTTTTGTAACAAAGAACATAAATACTTTTTAATGAACCCTGAGTGAATTGAAAAAAGCGTTAATAAAGCTTATATAGGTTCTGGTGAGGGTTGTTTATCTGTTCCTACAGATAAAGATGGATATGTTATTCGTTGCGAAAAAGTTAAGCTAAAAGGCTTTGACTACTTAACCCAAAAAGAAGTGGTAATAAAAGCGCATGGATTATTATCAATGTGTTTGCAACATGAAATGGATCACCTTGAAGGTAAATTCTATTATGATTCTATTAACACTATGAAACCTTTCTTTAAAAAAGAAGAATGAGTTTGTGTTGAACAAGAAGATTGTGCGGAATGTAAATAACTAGTTTAAGGGAATATAAAAAGGATTAGCAATTCGCTAATCCTTTTTATTTGTTTTGTTATCTATTATTTAAAGATATCACCTTTGTAGAAGTTGAATGACATGAATGGTCATTTATCAGTAAATGGAACTCATTCACCATTAACAATACGTCCTGATTTAGGTAATATTGAAGCCATAGCTACAAAGCTCATTGATAATATTATGAACAATATAACAGCTGTAAGACCAGCAGGGTCAATTTGTTCAGCAGTGTAAGTAACACCAGCTAATGAAGGACCTTGTGTAATAACTGATAATACGATGTCAGATAATGTATATAATACATAACCTACACCTCAGATAAGTCCGAATTGTGTACCAACTTTAGAAGGTGAAGCACCTTTGAATTCATGAGGAATCATTAAGATTGTTGATTGAATACCTCATAAGAAGATACCTGAACAGAATGAAGTAATGATTTGTCCAGCTGCTAATCCAGGGTTTTTGTTACCGCCTAAGTAACCAAATAAGAATGAAGCAATAATGAATATCATACCTAAGCTGAAAGTAGTCATTAAGTATCTTCTTCTTTCATATCTAGTTTTATTAAATGGACTTAATAAGAATACCCCACCTATTAGACCTAGAACGAATGCGATCTTAGTCGAACTTGTCGCTCAAGGTAATACTTTTTCGGTTGAAAGTTTATTGAAAGTAGATGAAGCTACTATGCCTGAATATGTTCCAGATAAGAATCATACTACAGCCACTAATCATGCACCAAACATTACGAATAATTTGATAATGTTTTTATCTTTTAAACATGATTTGATAGTGACATCAGATTCCATTTTAGTATGCTTCTCATTTGGTAAAACAGTTTCTTTACCAAAGATAAAGTAAAGTATTCAAGTAGCAACAATAATTAGAATGAATGCAGCACAAATAATATATCAATTTTTAGTTGCTTCTAATTTAATTTGTGTACTGAAAGCAAACAATAAGAATGGGAACGCGACACCCATATTGAACCCAAATGGGTTAATCATACTAAGCGTAGTTTTCTTTTGAATTGTAGAAAGCTTAGCAATAACTGGTTGAGTATAACTAATTAAAGCTGTACCACCCACGGCTAATAAAGTTCTAAAGATGATGAATAAACTGTATCCTAATGCAGTTAATTTAGTAAGACTTCCGCCTTGACCTATAACATCATTTGTTTTTTCATAGAACATTTTACTTTCAGATAAAACTAAGGCATTGTTTCCATCGAAAGGATAAGCCACAACAATGAACGGGAATGATAATGCCATAATTCCGATCATAGTTAAAACAGTTTTTCTATGACCTAATTTACCAATAAATCAACCAGCAAGGAATGAACCAACACCACGGAATAGTGTAATTGATCAGTTAGTTGCTGCTGTTGCTATTGCCCCAGGATTTTTAAAAAAGAATGATTGAGATCAACCTGCTCAAGTATTTTTCACATCACCGTTAGGGTTATATGAGAAATTACCTGCTAATTGATCGATTAAGAATCAGTTTACTACAAATAGGAAATAAGCAAATAGGATTATTGCTCAAGTCACTATCAGCTCACGATCCGTAAGTTTTTTTATATTCTCAAGTTTCTGCTCACGCGTTAAACCTGATGAAGATAGTTTAAATTTCATATTAAATTTCTTTTTATTTATTAGCTTATCTTAATCAAATTGACAAAAACCTAATTAAGTTGATAAAAGCACTCAAAAACTGTGCTTAATTACTAAACACGAATAATTAAACACAATTAAAAACACCATTTATTCAAAGCTCGCTTAATATTTAGTTCGATTTATAACTTAAAAAAATATTAAACTTCGTATATTATTTTATTAAATCTTTATAATAAATTGTTAATTTTCTTTTGAAATTAATCTATTTTTTAAGATAAGATTATTATTAATTTAATCAAAATCTAATGACATATGCATAAATTTGTTGTAGTTGGAGCAGGTCATGCTGGTTTAGAAGCTGCTTTTATTCTTTCAAAATTGAACAATAAAGTTTACTTATGCGTTTTAGATAAAAACTATGTAGGAAACTGTCCTTGTAATCCTTCTGTTGGTGGACCAGCAAAAGGAATTGTTACAAGAGAAATAGATGCATTAGGCGGAATGCAAGCTAAAGCTGCTGATAATACAGCCTTACAAAGAAAAATCTTAAACTCATCTAAAGGACCTGGCGTTCAATGTTTAAGATTTCAAATCGATAAGGTTCAATATAAAAAATGATTTTTAAAACAAATTGAAGATAATGAAAATATTGAACTTGTTGAAGGTGAAGTAACAAGCATTTTAACTGATAAAAATACCGCTAAAGGTGTTATAGTAAATGGTGATAAAAAAATACAAGCAGATGCAGTAATAATTACAACAGGTACGTATCTGAAATCATTAACATTTCACGGTAAAAATGTAAATAATGAGGGTCCAGAAGGTTTTAAAAATTCCACTAATTTATCTGATTGGTTAAAAGAAGTTGGATTCGAATTAATTAGATTAAAAACAGGCACTCCTCCTCGTATTAAAAAAGATTCAATTAATTATTCAGATCTACAAATTGAACCAGGTAATGGAATCGATTTATATTTTTCGCATTGATCAAAAGAGAGATTTATAAATTACGAGTTACCTTGTTATTTAATTCATACAAATGAAAAAATTCATAAATTAATTAACGATAACCTTCAATTATCAGCTATGTATTCAGGTAATATAACAGGTGTTGGTCCTAGATATTGCCCAAGCATTGAAGATAAGATTGTAAGATTTTCAGATAAATCTAGACATCAAGTCTTTATCGAACCAGAATCTCTTGAACTAGATACAGTTTATTTAAGCGGATTTTCAAGTTCATTAGATATATCGATACAAGATAAAATAATTCATCTTTTACCAGGGCTAGAGAAAGCAGAAGTTGTGAAATATGGTTATGCAATTGAATATGACGCAATTAACCCTATTCAACTATATCCTTCATTAGAATCAAAATTAATAAAAAACCTCTTTTTTGCCGGACAAATTAATGGAACTAGTGGTTATGAAGAAGCGGCTGCGCAAGGTTTAATAGCAGGTATAAATGCTAACCAAAAAATCAATAATAAAGAGTTATTAGTTTTATCTAGAGATGAAGCATATATTGGCGTTATGATCGATGATATCGTAACCAAAGGAGTTACTGATCCTTATAGATTATTAACTTCAAGAGCTGAATACAGATTATTATTACGAAATGATAATGCATTAGAACGATTAATTCATAAGGGTTATGAGATAGGCACTATAACTAAAGAACAATTAGATTCATATAACGAAAATTTAAGAAAAAAGAATGAATTAATTGAATTCTTAAAAGATAAAAAAATTGGTATGTATTCACAATTAAGAGCATTTACAAACAATACTAATTTTTCACTTTATGATTTCTTAAAACGTCCTGAAATTAAATTAGTTAATTTATTAGAAACTATTAAGTTTGATTACTCTAATTTCGATGAAGAGTTATTAAAAAATATCGAAATTACCGTAAAATATGAAGGTTATATAAATAAAGAAATAAGAATTGTTAACTCTTTAAAAAATTTAGAAAACATCAAAATACCAGAAGATATCGTATATAGAAATGTTCAAAATTTATCGATCGAAGCTATTGATAAATTAAATAAAATTAGACCATTTAATTTAGCTCAAGCTAAAAGAATTAGTGGTATTAATTTGGCTGATATTATTTCGTTAAAAACTCACTTAGAACAAAATGCTTAAGACGCTTAAAACTTCTTTAAACAATTTAAATATTTCTTTATCAGATAAACAATTAACTGATATAAGTTTCTTTTTGGAAGAAATTTATAAAAATAACAAATTATTTAATTTAACCGGTTATAAAACTAAAGAACTTATTGTTGAAATGTTAGGGGTTAAAAGTGTTCTGATAGCTAATTCATTAGTTAACCATTTTTTCAATAATGAACTAAAAGTTATTGATATAGGAACAGGTGCAGGAATTCCTGGATTGATAATTAAAATAATCTATCCTAATCTAGACGTTTATTTGTTGGATTCAAACGCTAAAAAAGTTAATTTTATTAAAGAGACGATAAATAAGCTTAATTTGAGTAATATTGTTGCTCTAAATTCAAGAGTAGAAGATAATGAATTTTTAAATAAATATAAACAAAGTTTTGATTTTGTTTTTTCTCAAGCTGTTTCAAATATAGCTGTTTTAAACGAACTTTCAACACAACTTTTAAAGATTAATGGGAAGGTTATTCACTTTAAATCAAAAGGGTATCAAAATGAAATTAATTTTGCTAGCAATCATTTAATTGATTTAGGTTTAGAGTTAAATATTTGTGATTCATATGAATTTAATAATTATTTTTTAGTTAATGTTTTTTATAATAAAAAAACAGAAGCTTCAAATAAATACCCAAGGGAATGAAGCAAAATTAAAAAAGAATTAATTGAAGATGCAAGACACTAAGTTTATAACAGTAACATCGACAATAAAAAATTCAGCCAAAACGTCGACTGCTATAGGTTTGGTTATTTCATTAGTTACCGAAGGTTATAAGGTTCTATATTTAGGATTTGATAACAAACTTAATTTTTTACCAAATGAAGAGGAAGATCAAGTTTTAGCTAAGGATTATATCCTAGAAAAAGTTACACTTAATCGCGCTATGAGACATTTTTATTCTTTCTATCCTTTTGATATGTTTGATATCAATTCTGATCTCGTTAAATGACTTAAGGATATAACAGAAAAACAACAAGCAAAAATTATAAGCAAACTTTTTAAGGATATCAAGCATGAAAGATATCATTATGTTGTAATAGATTTGAACTATAAGGATAAACCTATTCATAACGCGATTATTAAGATGAGCGATCATTGTTTTTTTACAATTAATGTTGATCGTTACGAAGATGGTATAACCCAACAAGAAATAAATGCTTTCTTATCATTAGTTCCTAAAAAAGAACACATTAAATTATTAATAACTCAATTTAAACGCTTTATGGTGGATCATCATAAGTTTATTGAGAACCTTAAATATATTTATGGTGATTTTGTATTCAATCACCAAATTGATTCTTCTAGAGCTATGCGTAATCGCATAGACCACGCCTATAATTACACAAGAGTTGATAAACTTTGCAAACCAATTAAAAAATACATTCTAGAATCAAAATAAAAGCAGATCGTAATTATACGATCTGCTTTTCTCATTATGAGTTAAGAAGGTTGTTCAACACTAACTATAGCTTTATCATCTTTGTGTTTATCTTTATTTTTTGACTTTTTATGCTTTTTCTTGATTGATTTACTTGTTTCTTTCACCCCATCACCAAGATTAATTTCATCTTTTTTATTAACGAGAGCCGATTGCAATTCAACTCATAAATCACTTGCTTTTTTAAGAATCTTACCGTAAGCAATAAAACTTAAGAAGGGAACAAAACGACCTATTGACATTACCTTATTTAATTTAGATAAATTCATTTTGTAATGTTCTTCCAATTCTTTATTTTTGTTAATCGCAAAATTGGTTCATAGCACCTTGATCAAGAAAAAGATGATATTTAAAAAAGCAAATAAAACACTTACTGAAATTAAAGATATTTTAGTTTTACTTAAAGTTTCTTGGTTAAGTTGAGTGTTTGATTTAAGAAAAGCAATTTGAGCATCAGCATATTGTCCTTTAGTAAAAATTATTAAAAAGATTAAACTGATGTTTAGAATAATTCAAATCAAGCTATATATTAATAAACTATTAATTCTTAATCTTAAAAACTTTACTTTTCTCTCAACTATATCAAATTTTGTATCATTAATTCCCATAATAGTTCATTATATTAATTTGATAATTTAAGTTGTTTTCGGTTTAGTTTAACGTTTACTAATTTACCTAAAATTTGAACATCAACAATAAACTCATCTTGATCAATAATTCTAGAAATCTGACCACTAAGACCAGAATAATCACCTGAGTTGATATCAACAGTGTGACCAACTTTAAATTCAATTTTGTTGTTGAATTCTTCTTTTTCGCTATCCAAATCACCATAAATAGATTCTGTGTTGGTAGTTTTCTTATTGATAACTGTTTTGTTTTCTTCTGAATCTAATACTAATTCCCCGCGTTCATTGAATAGTAATCGATCCATTTCAATTACAGCATTAGGAGTAATTACAATACGACAATCCGGATTAGATGATTCACCATTAAGTAATTCTAATTCTTCTAAAGATGAAATTGGAATTGGTTTAGCACCTTTACCTGATGAACCTACGATCCCTGTGATGTTAACTGTATTTCTTACAGCGAATCATGCAGCTTCATTCATTTCCATTTTGATGTAAATATAACCAGGATATTTGTTTGTATCAGTAATTTTGTATTTTTTGAATACTCCATTATCAACTGTTACTCATTTAACATAAGTGCTATTACGCATTGTTGCCGGAATATTATGTGTTGGGTTGTTACTATCAAAAATAGTTTCTTCAACACTTCTAAACTTAATTACTTTACAATCAAGAATTTGATCTTCAAAATGCAATGCTCTAACTTTTGCTTTAAGCGTTTTAATTACTGAATCTTCGTTACCGTTAGTTGTAGTCGCAATATATCATTGCGCAGTTGATTTCTTACTCATAATTTTTATATCTTTTCTCTTTAACTAAATATCTTTAAATAATTAATTATTTCTTATTTCAAAATTCCCACCGAATAGAATATTTGGTCAATCCCAAATAATAAACCTGTTAATAAAGCTACAACAACAATTACTATCAAGAAGTTCGTAACCAACATCTTAGGAGTGCATCAAGAAATTCTTCGAGATTCTTTTTCCATCCCGAATCATCAACGTTTTAGACGATAAGAAAAAGCAACTTTGTTAGCTTTTTCTCTACGTCTTTGTTCTTGATATTCCTCTTCTTCTTTTTGTTCTTTAAGCTTCTTTTCTTCTAAAGCTTGTTCTTTAATCTTTTGTTGTTCTTTTTTAATGTTATCGTCTTGATAACTTTCAAGAATAACCTTAGGCGATTTTCTTAGGTTAATGTTTTTGTTTTTATTATCCATAATAATTATTTATTAGTGTGATTCTTTATGAACGGTTTTTTGATTGCAAGTAGAACAATATTTATTAAGAACTAGTCTTGTGGTTTCGAGCTTAGATCTTGTAGTTGTGTAATTACGATTCAAGCATTGCTCGCAAATCAAAATAATTTTTTTACGCATTATGGTGAGATATTAAAAAAATGCTTTTTTATATCCAAAAGCACTTATCTTTATTATATATCATTAAATTATATTATTTGGGTTATTGTTTTTTATAAACATGAACATAATATAAGTTGAATTATAAATTTACTTGGTTGTTTGTTGATTTAAAAATATCTAGATATTGATTGTGTTTTTTCTTGTTGATAAATATTGAAGCCGTTAAATCAATAAGATATGTAATAGGAAGAAATATAAAAGGTAGTAATGATAAGATTGTCAATGATTCTTTTGATAAACTTAGCATTTTAGCGATAGCAACATGGTAAGGGGTGTTGTCACCAATAGGCATCGTTCAATATTTTGCATAAAAATCATTTAATAAATCTTGTAAAGCTGTAGCAAAAAGCGTTAAAGAAAATAAACCAAAAACCCATAAAAAAGCGTATAGTAATCTAATGAATATTCAATAGAATACCAATAAAAAACTTATTTTAGGTTTGTTATTAGTTTGCAACAATTGATTAGCAGAGAAAACAATTGCATAAAGCAATAATGCAGATCTTTTTATAAAAAAGTTAATGTATAAATTTGATGTAGGAGCTGATAAACTAGAACCATTAAAAATGTGATTAAAATCACGTTGAGCAGATCTTTTGTTTCTTGTTTCTCAGAAAGTGTAAAAACCTCTCCCTAAAAGGCAAAAATCAACATCATTAAAGAACATATAAACTTGACGATTTAGTTTAGATTCTAAGGTCTTATAAAAATATTGTTTATGAATGTTGATTTGATCTATCGTCATTGGCGTTTTATCAACACAATGTTTAATTGCTAATCTGTACGATAAGAATTTCAATAAATATGAAAAAGTAATTGAAGTTAATAAAAGGTATATGTAAGGAATAGCTGAAAAAAATAAGTTATAGGTTATTTTATCTTGATTGGTTATATCAGGATCAAACTCTGTTTTAATTATTAAGTATAAGCAAAATGCAATCATGATAAAAAAACCAAATACCATGATAAACATAAGAAAAGAAAGTTTTTGCATTTTCTCTCTTATCGTCTTGTTATTTAATGTTCCAGATCATGCTAAAGTTATATTTTGAACAATAAAAAAATTGATAAAAGGTGCAAGCATTAACAATACAGGAATTTTTAGTTTTCTATATTGTTCAACGTATCAAGAATCGTATTTGTTATCGTTATTCATTTTTATTAATCTGACTTATATCTATTAAAAAAATTGAAGATTTTTGTATCTTTTTTTCAATGGAATATAGATATATATTAAAAATATATATTTATTTTAAAACAAGAAATAAGCAAATAACTATTATTTTTTTAAAAAATATTGAATTTTTCGGAATACATTAATATAATGATACTAACTTGAAAAAGTTAGTATTTATTTTTAAGAAAAACTATTTATAAGGAGATTATTAATGAAAAAAAATAAATGATTTATACTACCTGTTTTTGCTTTAGGATTTTCAACTATAGTTTTACCGCTTTCGAAATCTAGCAACCTTTTTGTTTCAAATGAAGATGTAAAGAAATCGAATGAAAACATTAAATACGATTTTTCTGTTGTAAAGAATTATTTAAATTCATCAAACAAAAACATTAATAAAAAATCCCTTCTTGAAACAATGGATTCAATGGATTTAAATTTTGGTAGCCCTACATTAATCAATCACAGTTCAATACAAGTTAACGACCAACCTAAAACTAATTATGTGTCAAAGGAAGCTTTTTCTTCTAAAGCTAAAGAGTATGCAATTTTAATAGCAGAAAATAAATTTGATTACAATGATTTACTTGAATTAGCTAGAAAAAGAGGTTTGAGCGCAAAAGAATATAGTAGTTTAGTAAATAAACAAATTGAAAATATTAAAAACAACGATAACAAACCTATTAATGCAAACTTAAAATTGGCAAGTTATTCCAACAATTATTATTACAACCGTATTTCTAAAGAAAAAATGAATGAATATGTAAATTCAATAAAAAGAAGTGCGGAAGTTCAAACAATTATAGCTACTTCTGCCGTAGCTGTTGCAGCTGCATACTGAATATTTTTTGCTACATGGCCTAGCGCTGTAGCAGCAACTACACAAGCCGCTGTTTGTATAGCTAATACCGCTATTACTTGAAGTCAATATGCTGCAGTAAATTCCTTGAGTAACACTGACGATTTGCGAACGCTCTATAACGTAAATTTAGGATCTTCTGTTTTTCAACAATCATCACTTATAACATCTGGTTTTAGTACATATTCATTAACTAAAAATATAGTTAATTCCATTAAAAATCTAAAGGAAATGGTTTCCATATTCAAAAATGCTCAAAAAATCAGTTTAACTATTAAAGGTGTTGTAACAGCCACATCTTGAGCCGCACCCACTGGATTAATTTTTTTAACAGTATGCGATATTATTGTTTCAGCAGTGGATACTATTTATGGTTGATATTCTTCGGTAGAATCATTAAATTACTTACTAAAAAATGTCTATTAAATTACATCCCGCTCAAAGACAATACGATTATTGACATTTGGTTAAGTATAAGAATTTAAAGATTAATCCATTCTTTATGCTTTGCCCTTTTGCTAATGTTTTTGTATATAAAAATATAACAACAGCTTGAAGCAGGACGTTTTATAGTGACAATATTAGAAAAAGTTTTAATAGGTATATTTGATGCGTTTTATTATTACCTATTCTCTTTCACATAATATTGTTCATATCATTATTAATACCTTTTTCATTCAACCTTAAGAATCTTGAAAAAGATACTTTCATATATTTAGATATTGCTTTTTCATTTAACTATTTACTAACCCATATTTTTACGGTAATTCTTGCTTATACTTTTAAAAACATTGCTTATAAAAAGTTAATAAAATATTGTCTAGATAAAGATGATCTACCTCAAGCAATGCTTGGTGTATATGCTAAAACTTTTTTATTAAATATAACCTATGGAGTAAGTTATGAATTTAGAAATTTCTTTCAAGCATATGACTATACTCAAGGTAATTTAAATGATTCTGACCTATCTAATAAAGAATATATTGAAAGAGGTGAAACATTAGAAGAATTTTTTGATAAAGGTCCTCTTTGCTTAAGAAAGCCACATTGATTAAAATCAGTACATAATAATCCTTATATACGTTATTTAGAAACTACTGGTTTTTATAATTTTGGAACCAGTGCAAGAAGATTTGCTTTTCCAATCTTCTTTACAAGAATACATAAAGCAAATTTTTATAACAGCACATACGCATATTTAGGTTTTGTTAAATCAGCTGAATCTTTATTAGGCATAAAGATTCTAAACAAAATAAGCTTGCTATATTATCTATATTGATCACTAACAGCTCTTGGGATATTAGCATCATTAGTTTGATTACATTTTTCTATTCTTGCTTTAACATATGGACATGTTAAAGCAGATAGCGGATATGCCGAATTATTCTTAGAAGGATTACTTAATTTGAACTATCTAAATTTATTGATTTTTATTCCTGTGTTTGGAGTGGTAGCACCAGTCTTAATAAGAATAATTAACATGGTTTTTGGTAAATTTATGATTAAAAAGATTAAGCAGAAAATTATTCAAGAACATAATGTGGAATACCAAAGAATTCTTGAAAACATTTAGATTGTTGGTAGGTAAAAATGAATATTAAGATGGATATTAAAAGAACAGGTAATGACCTGTGATATTTAGATAAATTCAAGGAATGTAAGATTCCTTGATTTTTCTATCTGATACCTATTATTAATTTATGGATTATCGTTCATATATCTAGAGCATGGTCTAGTGTTTTTAAATCTGCTGATATAAGATATCATTTTAGAAGCTTACCTGGTCATGTTACTGTTGCTTCAACACTTTTTTATTTTATGGTGATACCTTTTTTATCTTTATTTACATTGGTAGTAGAAAGAGGTAAAACTTTTAATTTACCTTATCCATTTAATACTTTTGTTGTTTTTGTAATTGCTTATTTATTGTTATCTTTATTTAACTTTTTGTATATTTGAAAAATTAAGGAAACAATTCTAGATAGATCATATAAAGATTGTTTGGATAAGAATCCAGAAATACCATTAAATATTGAAGAGTTAAGAGCGATATTTTTATATAATGCTTCTGTTAATTTAGCTAGAGAAAATTATCAATTTTTAAGAGACCCATTCGTATTTTATGTAACCAACAATACGTCAATATTAGCCGAAGAAAACTTAAATTCTATCGTTCTTAATCATTTTTCTTTTGTAAGTTTTGTTCTTGGTTTTTTCTTTCCTAAAAATCCAATTTTATGAGTTAGTAGCGCAACTTATTTTGGGTTTATAAAAACTATGGAAAGATTGCTAGATTTTAAGATTATAAAAAGAATCAATCCATTGATATATCTTTATTGAATTATCAATGCAATTCTCTTTGTTTTTGTTAATGGATTGGTTGTATCTAACTTATTTAGTTTTGTTTATGGGAATGTTATATTCTTAACTGATATAAGAAATGATTTGCTTGTCTTTGATAATATGAATCATCTAAATGATCCATTATGCGCAGCTTCATTCACAATTATCCCTTTGGTTTATTGATCAGTGGTAATAACAATATCTTATTTTATTAATAAGAAGACTAGATTAGCAATAATGAAAGATTTCGGTGTTAATAAACCAACATTCGGGATAACAACACCTTACTGTTCAGATTTTAATTAGCTTTTATCAATTCAAGAAAAAAACAATTTAATTATTAAGCAAAAAAATAGCAGCACTTTTAGTGCTGCATTTGTTTTCTTTGGATTGTTCAAATAAATTCTTTAACTTTATCTAATTAAGATTTTTTAAAAAATTATCCGAAGCATTAGTTATTTATTAACAACTATAAGGGATTAACAATTGGATTGAATCTAATTTCAACTATATTTTGTTTTTTATTATTTTTGATTAAGTTAACAATTAATGAAGCAAACGGAAGAACTCCTAATATTCTTGTTTTTCTAGAAAAAACACTTGCTTTTACATAACTTAATAAACAAGCAAAAATAATTAAGGATAAGAATATTGTTCCATTTATTAAATAACTTTCATTTGTTAAATATGTATTTCGATAACTAAAGAAAGTTTTAATAGGATCCGCGTTTTCTATCATAGTTCTTTTTAAATCTGGTCTGTACCATGTAGGCACAACAGGAGGATTATCTTTAAATATTAAAGTTACTAGAAAAAAGAAACCAAGGGTTCCTATAAGAATTTTGTAGATATCTATGAATCCTAATATTAAGGCTTGAGATCATTTATTGTTTTTTATTTTCGTTGGAAAATGATATGGATTTTTATCTAATAAAAACACAAAAAAGCTAACTAGACCAAATAATAATCCTAATGACATCAATGATGCGCTAATTATTGAATCTCAGTCATTGATATTAAAATATTGAGTATAATAATTCTCATTTATTCGAGAAATTTTAAATTTTGTTAAATTATCAGTTAACATCTTAGTTACAACTAAAATAATAAAAGCTAAGACAGACACCAGATAGAAGATTGATAAGCTTAATATTTTTTTAGAAACTCTAAAAGAAAAAGCTGTTTGTTCTTTTTTTAACATTTTTAATACCTACTATATATTGTTTAAATTTTCACTATAAACTATTTGCGTTTTTACAGAGTTTGAAGGCTCTTTTAAATGATTAAATAATCCAGTAAATGGAATAAGTGTAAGATATCGTTTATTGAAAAGACCTGTCTTTACATAAGCTAAAAATATCGATAAATAAAGAATTAAATACACAAAGGTTCATCAAGCTAATGAAGCTTGATTGAAATGATATGATGCTAAGCTAGCGAATTGAATAATTGATATTTTTAAAGCCGCTATTGAATTATTATTACTTGCATTTAATGCGTATATATCATCAAAATCAACAATTTTTCCTTGGCTTGTACCGAAAAATTCCTTATACGATACAAACAATTTATTGTTTTCACCAATCGGAAAGAAAACAAAAATAAGTAACAATATTGTTCCGATTCAAATTAGTAATTGAAGTAGTTCAATTAGTAACAGATAAAACATTTGTTTTTTCTTATTATTTTTAATGTTTTCATTAAATTCGTATCTTTCTTTACTCTTAATTAAAAAACCAGCAGATACCACTGAAAATATAAAAAAGAAAACAACAGGTAATATTAAAGAAATTAAAGCCTTTTCTTTATCTAGACCAATATAAACATTTTCATATTTAAAGGATTGCAGCATTAAAGAAAATAAAGTAGCGCCTACAATAAAACCTGTTGCTATGAATGTTAAGAATATAGCTAAATTTGTTTTGCTAATTGTTATAGTTTTAAATTTAGTGTTCATGATTAGAAGCGTAATTATTATTTATAGTTTGAATAGTATAGCGACTCATTTTTAGAACTTTTAATATTATCTATCAAGAGTTGAATTTTCATTCTTTAAACGCTATTAATTGATATAGAACTATACTTTCAATCTTGATTTCTTATTATTAAGAGTTAATTATCTCGTTGTTAATATAAGATATTTTTATAAATCCGTTTATATTCTTAGAATCTTTTTCTTTGTTAGTTCCTGTTTCTAATCCTTTTTTAATATATCTATTAACAAAGAATAATGAAGCAAATGGAATGAAAGCTAAGAATCTAAGTTGTCAAGGGAATACACCAGATTTAAAGTAAGATAGAGAACAACCTAAATACAATAAAAATAAGAAACAATTTATGTAAATCAAGAAGTCTGAAAGAGTGTGGTTATAACTTGTTATATCAAATGCTTGCGTTATTAATCCAGCCTGTAAAGCGTTAGAGGAATGATTTTCAAATATAATTGTATCTTTATGAATACCACGAAGCAGTTCAGAAAACATAAAGAATAAGATAGTTGCATATAAAATTGTAGAGATCTCGATGCTTACTAATGTTAATGTTAGATTACGCTTAGAGTTTTGAATCCTTTTGTTAAAAACAAAAGGATTTTTATTAGCCATTATAGCTATTAATAAACTAAAACTTAAAAAGCTTACCAAACATATTGCTGAAATAACCATATATAACGAAATTGAACTTTCACTGCTTTGCAAGTTATCTGCACTAAAATCAATTGAATAAGCTCCATCAGTTTTTTCAGATAGTTTTATAGCTCTACCTTGACTATAGTTTAATATTTGAACTGCTCAATAAATTGTGTATATTAAACAACATGCATAAAAGAATAACGAAAAGAATAATATTTCTTTCGGGATTTTTAATTTGAAAATTGTTTTTTTAGAACCCAACATATTTTAGTACCATTTGTAACTTTCGCTTTTTTCATTAATAGATTTAAGGTTGATTTCGCTTGATTCATTCATATAAATTATGAATCCAATAAACGGAATTAAAGCTAATCATTTAAGTTTCTTCTTAAATAAAGATAACTTAAAGTAAGTTAGGAATAATGATAAATACAACACTAAATAAACAATGTTTCAAGCTATCATTGAATCACGGTTATAGAAATACGAGAATAAAACAGAATATCTAATAAGCGATGTTTTTAAATCCCGGAATAAATTGTAGTTAACAGCAATAACTGAACCTAAACCATTAGATAATTTATCTCTATTTCAATCTGTATTATTTTTTAAATCCGAATAAATTGATTCATATCCTTGATCAACAGGATAAAAGTAAGTAATTAAAATTAAAAGAATTAAGGTCCAAACAAGCATTTGAGCTGTTTCAATTAAACCTAAATAAATACTTAACTTTTTAGTATTCTTCTTGGTTTCTTCACTAAATTCATATTGTTCATTACCGAACATTAAAATCGATAGTGAAACAACACTAAAAATAACAAGGAAGAATAAGGGTAAGAATAAAGAAATTTGTCAATTTTCTTTCGATAAAAACACGTATGTGTTTCATTCGTTACCAGTAGATTTAAGCATTAAAACAAAGATGCCAATGCTTGAAAACAACATTGTTGCTATGTATAGCAAGAATATAATAAACTGGTTTCTAGTAACATTTATTATTTTTAAATTTTTCATTTACTTTAAATTGGTTGTCTTGTTTTTTAAGAATCTAAATTAGATAGGTTTGTTTAATAATCGATATTTTAAAGGTATAAAAATCACCTTTAATTAATATTGTTTTTCATTAAATTTACCGTTAAGTATCGAAATTATTTAAAAGCGCTATTTAGCATTTTTACCATTAGAAACTTTCTTATAGTTATTATTTTTTTATTATCAACCCTACCTAACTTTAAAACTTATAAATAAAAGAATTATAGGCATAAACAAATTCATTATGTTCTATAACTTGATTTTTTAAAAAACCAATATATAATTCTTTAGTTGATTCAAAAGATAAGATAAAAATAATATCTAAGAATCATTCCAAATTTTATCGAAAAATAAGGTTAAAAACCAAAAATTAGTAGATAAAAAAATAAACCAATAAAAATGGTTTTTCAGAACGGTTGATAATACCAATTATTTAAATATCGAAAAATAACAAATAATCTATTTTAATTATTATACAAAAAAACTGAATTTAAATAATTGTTTTTTTAAATCTGCCTAATTTGCTTAGAATTTTCTATTAATATTTAGTTTATTTGTACATATCTAATTTTATTTTTATCGCTATTTTATTAACTAAAATTAACAAAAAAGCAATAAAAAAAGCATCTTTTAAGATGCTTAATTTTTGAAAATATAATTTTATATTCTTACTAGCTTGGTAAATGTTTTTAAATTTTCAACTATATTCTTTTCTTCGCTATTTCTTCTTGCATTGTTTATAAAAAAGAATATTAATGACATAAAGGGAACAATAAATAATATTCTAGTTTTTCTTGAAAAAACACTACACTTAACATAACTTAATAGTAATGATGCAGATAAACTTAAAATCATAATTGTGGTCATTATTAAGTTACTTTGATAACTTAAACTAACCTCAGGGTTGTTAAAAAAGTTTAAAAAACTATTAGATGATGTTTCATATCATCCACTTGGATAAGAACCATGATTTACTGCGATATTATTTCTAATAGGCGATTTAAAAACTATAAAGAAATATCATAAGAACACAATAATCAAGATTTCAGATATTTCACTTAAAAGTAAAATTCCAGGAACTGCGTATTTCTTATTCTTAATTTTGTTCGAAAAAACAAATGGATTTTTATCAAAGATAAATACCAGAGAACTCACAATTACCATCAATGGTAATAAAACAATTTCAAGAACAAAAGGAACAGCTAAATGACCTTTGTAACCTACTAGATTTGATTTTGTGTCTATTGATAAATAAGTGTTATCACCATCTCTTTCATATATTAATATATTGTCTGTAACTATTTTGTAAATATAATAGCCAACAAATACCAAAATACAAACTAAGTAAAAGGATAACAATCAAATAATCTTGCTTGATATTTTAAGATTAAAATATTTTTGATTTGTTTTTGTCATCATTAAATACCATTGTTCATTAATTGTTCAGTTCTTATTACTTGAATTGAACTAGGTGTTTTTAGGTTATTAATTAATCCTGCAAACGGAATTAATGCTAAGAATCTTTTCTTATTATCAAAGAATCCCAACTTAACATAAGCTAAGAATAATGATAGATAAAATATTATGTAGATAAAGTTTCATCCAATTAATGAATCTCTATTGAATTGATAAGAAAAACTGCTAGCGTATTTAATCAATCCTTCTTTTAGACTAGCTAAAAGATCACCATTATTTACATAAACATCATAAAAACCTGTGATTTTTTGATTATCATCAGTAAACCTTTGATTAAAAGATAAAAACAAATCATCAGTTTGGTTTATCGGATAGAATATAAGAATCAATAAACTAATAAATGCGATTCATACTATTAATTGAAGTGATTCAATTAATAATAAATAAGAATTCATTTTCTTCTTGTTATTCTTAATGGTTTGTTTAAACTCATAAGTATCATTACCAGATATTAGTAATCAAACAGATGATATGCTAAACAAAGCTAAGAAAACAATTGGTAAAACTAAAGATATTAATACATTAGTTTTATCAAGGCTAGTATATTCTAGTTGTCTATTAGTTACTGATTGAATCATCAAAGCAATAATGCTAATACTAACTATTATTAAGGTTGATAAATATAGACCAAGAATTAGCAATTGCCTTTTACTAATTCTTATAGTTTTAAAGTTGTTCATTGATAGAAACCCTTAAAATTCATTTTCTAAATTATACAAAAAGCACAACGAGATAAGAAATTTTCTTTATCATCAAGGGTTTATTTTTACCATTTTTATTATCAACAACATAACCTTATTTATTAAGAATAAAAAACCTCCAAATCAGATTTGGAGGTTTGTTTTTTTATATTACCTATTTAATAAATAGGTTATTCTTTGTTTTCTAATTCTTTTTTAACTAAAGCTTCGTATAAGATAACTTCTTTATTAGGTTTGATAAACTCTCTTAGTTTTTCAAGTTCTTCTTTAGTATATTCTCTCGGTCTTGCACAGTTGATGACTACAATAAGATCACCTTTTTCACTATAAGAAGAACCGTATGCGCGAGAATCTAATTTAAGGTTGATACCACCATTAGCAATAGTGATTACATCACCATTTTTAGTTCCAGGTTTTAGTTTGATATCCTTGATTTCTTTTAGAGTAGGAATTGATATTGTTCCCCCAACGATAGCTACCATAGGATCTACCAAAACATTAACTACAACATGGTTATCACGTAGTTCAAAAACTCTAGAAGGTTCAATTTTAACTCTTAAATAAAGATCGCCGACTACATTTCTAAAAATATGACCTTCATTTTGTACAACCACAACCTCTTGATAGAAAACATTAGAATCAATGGCAACATTTCTTTCAACAGTTTCATCAACCATTCTTCTAGATTTACACTTCTTACATTTATTCTTGATAACTTGACCTTCACCCTTACAAGAAGGACAAGTTTTCTTAGTTTGGAACATCCCTAGAAGTGTTCTTCTATTCTCGATTATAAAACCATCACCTTTACAATCGTTACAAGTATTTACATCACCATCAGCTGATCCCGTTCCATCACAATCAGGACAAGTTACTTGTCTTGTATATTTAATATTTTTAATACAACCATTAGCGGCTTCTAAAAATGTCAATTTGATTTCATGAACAAGATTTACATCAATTTCTTCTACATAACCTTGGTTATGATATCCTTGCTGACCACCACCTGAAAAGAATTGGGAAAACACATCACCAAACCCACCATCAAAATCAAAGCCACTGAACACAGAGTTAAACACATCAAATGGATTGAATCCACTTTGATGGAACCCAGATGCATTTAAACCTTCATGACCATAAGTGTCATAAAGTCGTCTTTTTTCCTCGTCGCTTAGAACTTCATATGCTTCATTTACTTCTTTAAATTTTTCTTCTGCATCTGGTTCTTTATTGCGATCGGGGTGATATTTCATGGCAAGTTTTCTAAATGCCTTTTTAATATCTTGTTGTGTAGCTGAACGTGGTACGTCTAATATTTCGTAATAATCTCTTTTTGAAGACATAAATGATGGTTAATGGTTCTACTCTATATTTATTATAAAGTAATCATACTAATATTTTAGCACTCTAAGAGCTAAAGTGACAATATTTATATAATTAAATACTAATAGTATTTTAATATATTGTTATCTATTGATTTTTAAAAAATTAATGATATTTTTATATATGCTTATTTATTAGTTTATAGTTTATAACTATTAACTAATATAAGATGTTGGTTAAAACCAAAGATATTTTAATTAAACCTCATTATAAATGATAACATCATTATTCTTATTAACTTATTAATAAGAATAATATTGAGGTTGTAAATCCATAATATAACAATAGATTTAACATTTATTTTACAAATAAAGGTTAACATATTTATTTTGATTAAGAATAATAATAGAAATATAAGATTGAATGAAAAAGATATTTAACTTTTTATTGATAGGTGGTTTGATTTCATTTAGTTTAACTTCTTGTTCTAAGCAAGAAGTACAACCACCAATTAATCAGGGTGGTGGTGATAACAAACCTGTCGTAAATCCAAATCAACCTAGTGATTCGAATCAAATTGATTCAAGCAACCAACCAAGTGACAATCAAAATAATAATCAACCAAGTGATTCAAATAAGAATGACGATAATAATGAATTAAGTTTAACTTTAAAGTCTGATTATGTTGTCGCTTCAGATTTAGTTATTAATCAAAATGACAATTACACCCTTAATTGAGAAAAGTTTGATACCAATATTAATCAAGCAGATAGAGCAAATGTTAAGCTAGAAAACTTATTTATTGATGATCGACAAGGAAAGTTATCGTTTGATCTTAAGATAAACGATAACAAGTCATTAAGCTTTAACAAAACTGTTGAATTTAATTTTAATCGCTTAGCTAGTTTATCTATAGGTTGAACTAATGTTAAAACCACTACTACTGATGCTTCAATAATGAATCTTAAGATGGTTACTAATAGTCAACAACTTAGCAATTTTGCTGATGTAGGTTTATTCTTAAGCGATAATGATAAAACCAATTATTTTAGTTATTTAAGTAAATGGTTTGATCTTTCTTTGGTTTACCAACGAGATGATAAGAAGTTAGAAACAAATGAAATTATCTTCAAAGCTAAGTTAGAAAACACTAATAAACAACCATTTTATAAATTAGAAAATAACAATAAACAAAATCAGATTTGAAGTGCTTTGTCTAGTGAAAAAATGATAACACTAGATTTTCCTTCTGATTTATCAAGAGCTGCCAATGATGTTGTTATTAATACTGACAGCGAGTTGTTTAAAAAACCATTAAATTATTTTTATAACACTAGTGATCATACAGTTGATATTGAAAAACTAACAATTGGTGCAAGAAATGAAGGGTTAGTGAAATTCCAAGATAGCAAATATAACAACACTTACCAAATAACCTTATCATCATCTCAAAATCCAACTTACAATGAAGATACTAACGAACTAAAATTTATTGTTCAAGTAAAAACACACGGAAGTGATGAACACACTAACGCTATTTTTAGAGAATTCATTGTTAAGATAGGTCAAAACCAGCAACCTAACGAAGGAATGTAAAACTAATATATGAGAACGGGTTATAGCCACATCGACAAACAAGAAAAAGCAAATACTCTTTTTGGTAAAACTGCTATTTCTAAAGCTATATGAATAGTTTGTCTTCCAGGTCTATTAGCTTCCTTTTTTGGTGGATTGTATAGTTTTTTGGATCAAATCTTGATCCAAAAATTAATTCCAGATGTATGAAAATTAAATGATGTTTATAATGCTACTTATTTTTCAAATACTAATGTATATAAACAAGTATTTGATCAGATCTTTGTAAGTAGCAACATTGTAAGTATTCCTAATATATTTGTAATTGATAATACATATTATCAAGCATCCCAAAGTATGCCTGTACCTGAGGGTTATTTTAATAAGGATTTTATTTCTGTATTTAGCGATTCGATTAGAAGCATGCCAGCAATCACATTAAACCGTGATGAACTAGAAAAATATATTAACAACCACCAAATACTAGATAATATTGTTTTGTTGTTTAAGAATGTCTATAACTCAAGAGTTAAAGATATTGGTGTTGGCGAAATCTCACAATTATCAAATGTGTCTGTTATTGCTCGTCAAGCAGTAAACTCTTTTCAAAGCGTTACATTAGTAGGTAGTTCAGTTATTTATCTAGTACCAGTAGGTGCGGGTGTTTATTACACTAAAGCAATTAGTTATAAGTATGAAAAAACTGGTAGAGACATCTGAGTGATGTCTTTTTGAACATCATTAATATTATGCTTAGCAGTTACCTTAGTTTGTTTTGTTTTAGTTGGCGCTGGATTGCAAAGACAACTTATAGGTACCGCTAATCTTGATAATGGTATATTAGCTTCTTTTGAAGCTAATAATACATCTAACTTAATAAATAAAATCAATAACATTGATATGAATTCTATTAGTGTTACTGATTTTAAACAATATCCTAAGGTTATTCTTGCTTATGATAATGCGATTGCTGATATCTCAGCAGAATGAGGGAATCAGTATAGCTGAATTTATATAAGTGGATTTGTGATTGCTGGTTTATTCTCTTTATTATCATTCATGATTAGATCAGAGGGACGAAATTTCTTTGTTACTATTGCTTCTATAGTAGCTAATGTATTAAACGTACTATTAGATTGAATTTTTATTAAATATTTTAATCTAGGTTTAGTGGGTGGCGCTAGCGCTTCTGTTATTAGTTGAGTTATTAATCTCTTATTATATGTTGGATTTGTTATCTATTTTAATAAAAAACAAGCAACATGACTTAACTTTAATGATTTATTTAAAGTTAGGTTTAATATTAAGATTATTATTCCAATTATTATATTAGGGATATCATCGTTCATTAGGGTGATAGGGGTTGCTGTAATGTTCTTGGTTTATAACTTATTATTAATCAAGATTTCAGGGCAGGATTTTCAAAACTACCATGCAGGATCAACACCACTAATTGTTTTATTTTTTGTTTCTTTATTCGGGATATCAGATGGTGGCAGACCACTTGTAGGTTATAACTATACTAATCGCAATTATAAACGTGTACATCAAACATTTTGATGATCTTTATTAGTTACTTTTTCTTATTCAATTATTTCTTATTTAATCGTCTTTTTTGCTGCTAAACCTGTTCTTGTAGGTTTATTTAATTTCCAAGATCCAAGTATTAATCCAATGGTGCAACAAATTGATAACGCAGATTTAGTAACTCAGTATGTAAGAATCACAATGTTAAGAATTGTAATGTTTTCTATTACGATTTGCGGAATGATGTTGTTTCAAGGAACTAACAATATCATAAGATCATATATTGCTTCAGCTATCGAAGGTGTATTTATTGCTTATCTTGTGTTTGGCATTTTATTTGGTATAGCTTTAATAGCTCCTAAAGAAAATAATGCGAATGTGTGAATTTATGTTTGAGGTTATGCAATATCACCATTCATCACATCAATAGTTGTGTTTAGTATTTCTATTGTTTATCTAAAGAAAGACTTGAATATTAATAATGAAACCAAAGAGCGTAAGATGAACAAATTAGACTTAATGCAATATAATTTCTTTATTAATGAAGCTAAGAAATACAATTTATTAACACCTCAAGAACAACACGAAAAAGAAGTTAAAAATAATTTATAAGACACTTTAAAATAATTGGTTTATTTACTTATTCTTTGACCATCTAATTCATCATTTAGATGGTCTTTTTTTATTAATTTTATTTAATTAGCAAAACATGCTAAGCAAATCTAACTAACAATTAAAAAAGAATAAACTGGTTAATAAGCTTAGTTGTTTCATCAATAGAGTGTCTTTATTTTTTAAATTAACAATTCTCATAAACTGTAGATTATTCATCAAATAAAATATCAAGATCAAGTAAAATGAAGGTTATACAGAAAATAAAAAAACATCTATCATCGTGATAGATGTTTTATTTTTTTAATAAATTGATTTACTTATTAAATTAAGACGCATGAATGATAACTACACAAGATAGACAAATGCCAACGCATATTCCAATTATGGTTAATAAAAGAATTGCTGTCGCACTAAATCAATCCAAACCAGCCTTAATTTTACTGTTTTGGTATTTAGAAACTTCACTTACTGAAGTTAGATTTAAGTCTTTAGATTTGTGTGATAAATTATCGTTCATTATTTAGCTTTGGTAATTCTTAATTCGTTGTACATCCCACAAGAGCAAGCTCTGTGTGCTCGTTTGAATTTCCCACAGTGCTTACATACGTTGATTAAGCTAACTGCTAAAGCATCATGTGAACGTCTTTTATCTCTTCTATGTTTAGAGGATCTTCTTTGTTGTACTGCCATGATGTTTTATTCTTTATTTATAAATTTAAATTAATTGGTATTTAGGTTAATTATTTAAGCTCAATTTTAGCACCAGCTGCTTCAAATTTAGCTTTTAATTCGTTAGCTTCTTCAATCTTAACGTTTTCTTTAAGAGTAGCTGGAGGAGTATCTACAGCTTTCTTAGCATCCATTAAACCTAAACCAGTGATTTCTCTAACTAGTTTAATAACTTCAACTTTCTTATCACCAGCAGATGTTAAAACAACTGTTACTTCACTTGGAGCAGCAGCACCAGGAGCAGCTGCAGCAGCAGCTACAGGAGCAGCAGCTGAAACACCAAATTCTTCTTCGATTGCTTTAATTACATCGTTGATTTCAACGATAGTCATTTCTTTTAGACTTTCAATAAATTGTTCTTTAGTTAATTTTGCCATTGTAAATTTTACCTATTGTTTTTGATTAATTATTATTGTTTTGTGTCAGCTACAGCTTTAAGTGCATATAAGAATTTGCGAACTGGAGCTTGAAGTACTGATAAGAACATGCTGTAAAGCTCTTCTCTTGAAGGAAGAACAGCGATTTCATTCAATTCAGCTGCTGATAATTTTTTGTTTTCTAAATATCCGCAAACATATTTGATCGCTTCTTTAGCTTGTACGAACTCATGAACTGCTTTGATTGGTAAAAATGCATCTTGTAAACCAATTACTACAGCAACTTGGTTTTTAATATCTGATTCAAACCCTTCAATACCAGCTTCTTTAATAGCTCTTCTTAAAATGTTGTTTTTTAAAACAAACATTTCGTTAGAAGTAGTTTTAATTTTTCTTCTAAGAGCTGTGATCTCTTTAGCTGTCATTGTAGAGTATTCAAATACTACAAAAGATTTAGCATCTTTTAACAACGCAGCAATTTTATTCACATGTTCAATCTTTTTTTGAATAATTGCTTTCATTGTGTATTTAAATCCAATATAAATTGAAAACAATAACTAAGATTGTTTATTAGATATAATTATCTAACCTACATAACGAATTAAGGAGATATTTCTATCTACCAGTTATGGTCTTTGGTTATTGCTTGTATTAGTATACTACTTTTTACTTTATTTTTAAAGATAAAAGCGTATCTTGATTAACCTTTTTTAGATAGTTCTTTTTTATTAAAGATTATTAGATCTGAACAAGTAAGTAAATAAATAACTCCAGGGAATATGAAAAAAATACATAATACAACAAAAGCTATTCAATTAAACTTTGGTTGAGCTAGTTTGAAGATTGCATACAGCACACCTGGTACGATCCCTAAAATCAATAATATGATAAATATAATTAAATCAATACCTTTATCTCTTCTAGCCATATATTAATTTAAATTTAATACCTCAATTAATTCCTTGGCAATGTTTGATAAAATTTTTGTTACTTTAAATCGATCAGGGTCGTTAAAATCAAAAGATTGTTTAAACAATAAATAATATAAACAAAACTTGTCAAGAATTTGTTTATCCTTTTTAAACAAGCTTAATACATCTTCAATTTCTTCATAATCTGTAATCTTTGTTAAGCAAGAATTTAAAAAATAATTTCTTGCATAGTTTTTAGTTGGTTCATTAATGATTAAACTCATTAATTCATTTAATTTTTGACGAGAGTATTCCATGTTTGCTACCCCGTCATTTTCATAAACAGATCTAATAAAAATAAATTTGTCTTGCTCTTTTGAGAACAATGAGTTGAAAATCCCTATAGCCTTATCAACACTTTGTTGATATTCAGTTTCTTTTTTTTGTTCTTCAGATACGTTGTTAGACATAAATAAAATTTATTAACATTTTAAATATACTTGTTTATATTATCAAATTTTAATAAAAGAATTAAATAATTTTTCAATCTTTCTTTTCTTTGATTAAAAAATATTAAAATATAACCATTAAAAATATTGACAAAATGCTAACTAAATCTGAAATTTACAAAATTATCGCTGAATGTACTGGAGTTAGTTCAAAGCTAGTTAAAGCTTGTTTCCAAGTTTATGGTGATTTAGTAAAAAAAGAAATCAAAACAGAAGGACAAGTAAGATTACCTGATCTAGGAACTTTTAGAGTTACAATAGGTCGTGAAAGAATTTCTGTTGATCCACAAACTGGAGCACAAACAAGAATCCCTCCAAAACCAAAGGTTAAATTCAGAGCATCTAAACCTTTAAAAGAAGCAACTGCTACTATTAAATGAAAATATGTAAGCGAAGATGACGAATTGCTTCAACCTAAGAGAAAACCAAGTGGTTTTTTCAAAAATCGCGATAACAACGAAGACTAAGTAATTAGATTTATCCATTCTTGGAGCCCTTCAAAAATTCCAATAACTCCTGGATAAAACAGCTCTAATTGAAAAGAATTATTTTTAATTCATTCATATTTCAAAGTTTTTGATTCTTGATTTGCTAATCAAGAATCAATTTTTTTTATTGGAATCATAAAAAACTCTTCCTTAGGTACTATTAAAAGCAAGATAAAAGCTATTCCACCTTGATCATAAATCTTTCTTAAATGGGATAATTGATGTTCTTTAATATTTTTTAAAGAATAATTTAATTGCGAGCTTTGCTTAGCATCGAAATCAAAGAAATAACCTTTATACAAACCATAATAATCTGTTTGGGTTTTTTCTTTTAATCATCCAGAGACTTTTGTGTTAGCAAAACTATAAACATTAATCGGCAAGTGACGTTTAAAAATTAGCCCTTTAGGGGCTAATTCATTATGTTTAATGGTATTGTTGATTAATGTTTCAAGAAACATTCCTCTATTTTGGTGCATATATTGAATTAAGCCTTTAATCAATATATGTATTTTTTCTTGAAATTAAAGATTTTTATTTAAAGAAACTGTTGTTTGTTCTGTTTTCTTAATACTAATAGAGCCTAAGAAATACATATAAGAAACGATTACAAATATTAAGAATAAAACAAATAAGAATAAAGAAACGCTACCAATAGCTATTCTAATATCTGATAATTCAGCTTGGGTGTAGTTAGTATTATTAACTAAAGGAGTAATCTCAAGACCAACTGTACCAGGTTCAATACCTGAATTTTCAGGTGTATAGATTTTGGTAAAGATTCCACCTTTAGAAACCGAATCAATAAAGCCAGACTGTGTTACGCCTTTATTTAGAATTTCTTCATATGGAGCTGCTGATAAAGCTACAAGGATTAATGAAGCTATTAAAGCAATAACAGCCAAAACAAGATAGATGTAAGATTTTTTTCTTGATGGTTTTAGTTCTGTAGGAACTAAATCTCATTTAAAATAATTAGCTTTTAATGGATCTTTAACTTTATTTTTTCTCATAAGCACTAATTTTATCTACCCTTCTTTGGTGTCTTCCGCCTTCAAATTCAGCTGCTAAAAATCTTCTTAGTATCTCTTTACTAGAATCAATTGTAGTTGTTCTAGCACCTAAAACTAAAACATTGCATTTGTCGTGTTGGATAGCTAGTTCTGCATACTTAGGTTCATAAACTAAGCCTGCTCTAACATTTTTGATTTTGTTGGCAGCAATACAGATACCTACTCCGGTACCACAGATCGCAACACCTAAATTAGTTGTGTTTTCGTCCTTGAAATAGTCTTCTAACAAAAAAGCAAAATCAGGATAATCATCTGGCGCTTTTTCGTCATCAGATCCAAGATCAATTACTTCGAATTCATCACGATATTCGCTTTTAAGCATACTAATAAGTTCTTGCTTTAAAAAAACGCCAGTATGATCTGCAACTAATACGATTTTTCTCTTACTCATAATATTTGTTATGACTTATTAATTATATTCTTATATCTTTTTAAATGATAAACAACTAATAGATATTTTTAATGTTTATTTAAATAATAGCTTATCTCTAAGAAATCAATCAGATAATCAATTAATCTATATAAGATAAATAAAAAGCAGCACTTGGTGCTGCTTAATTTATTATTGGTATTACTTAAATGACCTTTAATAATCCTTATTTAAGAATTATTCAGATTTAACTTCTTCTACTTGTGCAACTTCTTCTTTTTTGTTTTCAGATTTAGATTTTTTATTTTTATCTTTTTGTTTTTTATTATTGTCTTTTTGATCTGATTCTGATTTTTCTCCAGCAATTTGTAAAGTTAAATTAACTCTTTGGAATAATTTCTTAGCTTGATTTATTTTGTGATTATTCAATTGTTCAAAATTATTAATGTTTTCAAGCTTAATTTGTTCAGGGGTAAAGTTCATTTGCTCATAAACTTCTTTAGACTTTATCGTAAGAATAGGCTCAAGTAAAACAAAGACACTTCTAACAGCACAAGCTCCAGCAAATAAAACATTAGCTAATTCTTGTGTTTGGTTGTTTTTGTATAATTCTCAAGGTTTGGTAATTTCAATAACACTTGAATATTCTTTTGAAATACTAAGCAATGTTTTTATAGCGCCACGAATATCATTTTGTTCAACTAATCGTTCAAATTCAGCAGGAACTTTAGCTAACTCTGTTAAGTAATTATCAACAACTTCTAATCCTTGTTTATAAGGTAGAATTATCGAATTCTGACGCGTTTCAATCATTGGTATTAAACGATTAACTAAGTTGGCAAAATTATTAATTAAATCCGAGTTAAGCGTTTCTTGAATTAAACGCTTACCAACCTTACCATCTTCACTTAAACTTACTTCTTTAAGTAAGAAATAACGAATTTGATCAACACCAAAGATATCAACTAGCTCAACAGGGTCAATAACGTTATTAAGCGATTTTGACATCTTGTTACCGTTTTCATCAACAATTCATCCATGCGAGATCATCTTTGTTGGTTGTTTTAATCCCAACATTTCCAAGAAGATTACTCAATAAATTCTATGGAATCTTGTGATTTCTTTAGCGATCAAATGAATTCTTTCACTATCATCATTGTTTCAGAATTCTTGGTAGTTCTTATCATCATGTGAAGCAAAACCAGTTGATGATAAATATGAAAACAAAGCATCTAATCAAACATAGATCTTATGGCTTTTATTTAACGGACAATCAATTCCTCAATTAACACTAGTTCTTGTGATTGATAAATCTTTTAACCCAACATTAATAAAGTTATTTAACATCTCTTTGTTACGAGACTCTGGGAATACAACTGGGTTATTGCTTTCAAGTGATTGTTTAATAAAATCACTAAACTCTGACAATTTAATGAAATAAGATGGCTCATTAATTGTGCTAATCTTATGACCAACATTACAATAAAGCTGATCTTCTGGATCCTTAGATAAATCGGCATTAATTTTTTCAGCTATATCAGCTTTTTTCAACGCACTAGATGAAGTATAACCTTCTTCACAATCAACACAATAAAGCCCTTGTCATTGATCGATGTAAATAAAACCTTTTTTAAACAATAGGGCAAAAACCTTTTTAACTACTTCTTGATGGTTTTCTTCTGTTGTTCTTACAAATCTTGTAAGATCAATATTTAAAAGCTCAAATAATTTTCTAAAATTATCTGAAAAACTACTAACCATTTCAATCGGACTTAAATTTAAAGATTTCGCTTTAGTTTCAATCTTTTTACCAAATTCATCAGTACCTGATAAGAAAAAAACATCATAGCCTCTTTGTTTTTTATAACGAGCTAAGAAATCTCCTAAAATTGTTGTATAAGCATGACCGATATGCGGTTGTCCCGAAGCATAGTATATCGGGGTTGAAATATAACATTTTTTTGTTTTTGCCATAGTTTTAAATATCTCTTTAATTTTATCTAAAAAAGTTTGAAAATCACTTTATTCTATATCATAACCAACTTGCTTAAATTTCACATCTTTTGATAATTTACGGTTTCTTGCATTCTTCGACTTGAAATACAAGGTGATCGGAACATAAGTAAGACCAAAGGCTTCTCTTATTTTATTTTCTAGAAACCGTGCATATGAAAAGTGTAAATAATCAGGATTATTACAAAACAATACAAAGGTCGGAATTTGACCTTGCGCTTGAGTTGTATAAGTGATTGATAAACGGTTACCATTGAATATTGGCGCTTGGTTCATCATTTGTGCTTTACTGATTACATCATTCAATAAAGAAGTTGATATCTTAATATTAAGTTGTTCTTTAATCATCTTGATTGTGTCAAAGATCGTCTCAATTCTTAAATTCTCCTTAGCACTAATAAAGATAATAGGCGATCAAGGAAGATATTTAAACTTATTACGAATCTCTTTTTTAAATAAGTTCATTGTCTTCTCATCTTTTTTAACAATGTCTCATTTATTAACCACAATAATTGTTGGTAAATTAGCTTGATGACACAACCCACCAATCACTTCGTCTTGTTCTGATAATTCAACCGAACCATCAAGCATCAACAAAATAAATTTTGATCTTGAGATTGCTTGTTGTGTTCTTTGAACTGAGAATTTTTCTATTCTTGTAGCTATCTTACCTTTTCTTCTGATACCTGCGGTGTCAATAACTTTATATAATTCTTTATTATATCTAAAAGTAGCATCAATAGCATCCCTAGTAGTTCCTGCTACATCTGATACTAATACTCTTTCTTTTTTGAGTAACTGATTTAATAAACTAGATTTTCCAACATTAGGTTTACCAATAATACAAAAAGTTGCCGCCAACTCTTCTTCTTTCTTGTTGTCAAATTGATCTTTTAATTTGACAATCTCATCTAATAAATCCCCAATCCCGATCGCATGTTCTGCTGATATAATTAACGGTTTACCAAACCCTAAACTAAAGTATGAACTTAAATTAAGTTCATTTTTATTTTGATTTTCAATCTTATTAAGAACAAAAAGAATCTTTTTGTTCTTATGTTTTTTAAGTAGTTTGGCAGCATAATGATCATCAACATTAACACCTTCTTTATACGAACATACAAATAAGATAATGTCGGCTTCATCAATAGCAAATTGAACTTGTTGTTCAATTGCTTTTTGAAATACATCACTATCTGTAGTAAGACCTCCGGTGTCAATAATTTGGAATCTTTTAGTTAATCATTCAACATCACCAAAAATACGGTCGCGAGTGATCCCTGGAACATCATCAACAATAGCAATTCGATTCTTTATTAAACGATTGAATAATGTTGATTTACCAACATTAGGTTTACCAACGATAGCTACTTTAAGCATTATTAACCTCCAATCTTTTCTTATATAAACTTACAATTTGATTGACAACATCATCAATTGTTAAATTATCCGAATCAATAACTACTGCATCATCAACAATAATTAATGGTGCTAACTTACGGTTAGCATCATTATAATCTCGTTTAGCAATTTCATTGCTAAACTCTTCTATTTTTTCGTCCGTTAATTCCAGGTTTAATTGTTTAATGCGTCTGATAGCTCTTTGTTTAGCTGAAGCAGTTAAATAGATTTTAAGAATAGCATTAGGTAAAACAATACTAGTAATATCCCTGCCATCCATTACTACTGGTTTTTTAGAAGCATAATCTTGTTGTAATTCTAATGCTAGTTTTCTTATCTTATCATTTTGAGCTATCTCACTAGCACCCATAGATATCTTTAATTCATTTAAAGCTTCAGAAACATTCTTGTTATCAATCTTAACTTGATCACCATTGAATTCAAACTGGTAAGTGTGGTAGTTATTTAACAATTGATCCACTGATCAATTGTTAAGGTTCATTAAATAATAAAATGCTCTAAACATTTTACCTGTTGATAAGTAGTTAAAATTAAGTTTATTAGCTACTAGTTTAGCAACAGTAGATTTACCGCTTCCTGCTGGTCCATCGATGGCTATCTGATGATTATTAATTTCAGTTGTCGTCATTATTCTGATGTCTTAAATATTCCAATAATAATAAATAAAAAAATTAAACAAACTGCTATCAAACCAATTAATAAACCTAATAAAATCTTGAAGTTTTTAGCTTTGTTTTTATTAGTACCAATATCAATTTTTTCAACTGGTTTAAAGAATTCAGCGTCATTAATCTTTTTCTTAGCATATGTAATAATCTGTTGCAACTTATACAGATCATTATGTGAATTACTAACAAAGTTAGATGACAGAACTTTTAATTGTTCGAATCTTTCTCTAATATTATTAATTTCTTTTAATCCAGCATCGCTTGAAATTCAACTCTTATCTGAATTCTTGTTAGTAACATCTTTCGAATAATCATTTAAAAACCGTGCTTGATCAATAATATTAATTAGATCACTATTATCAAAAGATCACAAAAAGTCTTTTAATTCATTAATGTGGGCTTGGTTTTCAGATGAATATTTAATCTTTAAACTTAATAAATCAGGTTTATTAGTTTGATAATCTAATAATATGTTCGCGCTAATCTTATCTAAATCATTCTTATATTTAGATATAGATTCATTTTCTTGTTCAAGAATTTTCTTTAATTGAGCTTGTTTCTTCTTTGCTTCACGAGTAAATTTATTTTGAATTAATCGGCTCATTATTAAAATTATGTGTTCTTAAATCACACGATATGTAAATTTTAAAATAAAATAATTTACATATCATTAAATTATAGAAAGGTTAAATAGTTGAAACTACTTGTATTAACTCTTAAAGAGTTCCAAGACATTGAATTAGTAAGCTTTGCTTCAATTCTTACTGCTAGTAATAAATTCTCTAAAATTGATTATTACTCACCTGATAACCAAGACAGTGTTGTAGGTCAATTTAATGTAGCTCATATTAAAACAATTAAATCATTTAACGTTAATGATTATGATGCTATTTATGTACCTGGTGGTGTTGGAGCTATCCATTTAAGATCTAATCAAAAAGGTCTTGAATGTGTTAAGGAATTCGTTCAAAACAATAAATGAGTAATTGCTATTTGTGACGCACCCAATGCTTTAAGTGAAAACAATATCCTTAATAAGGATGATAAATACATTTCTTGAAGTGACGGTACAATGAATGGCGCTAATCGTATTAAAGATTTTAATACCCAACTTAATTGTTCGAATAAGTTGATAACAGCAAGATGTTCATTGACAACTTTAGAATTAGCATTCTATACTCTAGAAGTATTATTCTCAAAAGAATTTAGCGATGAACTAAGAGCTAAATTAACAGGCGTTGCTTAGTTAATTTAGAAAAGTAGAAATATATTCTTACCAAGAAATTAAAAATATAAAAACCACCGGTAAATTCGGTGGTTTTTTATGTATAAATAAAACGATTTCGTTTTCTTAGAAAATAAAATTGTAATCAGATTTGATATAAAACTTAAAATTAAGATATTTTATCAACAAAATTATTTAGGCATTTCTATCTCGCTATCCATTTTCATTTCATCTTTCTTTACTTCTTTTTTAAGGAATTCGCTCATAGATGGTATTGATTTAATTGAAGGGAAGTTATGCGAAAATACAAAGTATTTATAAATTTTTATCATTTCTTCGTAATTAGCATTATATCCTTTCTTTTTATCATAAAAGAAGTTATCTCTACGAATTAAATGAAACGATTCAGGAATAGGGAAATTATTAAGATCTACAAAATGTAAGGTTTCTTCCATATCAATATTGAAATACTCTTGTAGCATTGCTATAGTTGTTAATAGAACTGTAGTTGTTGCTTGTAAACCGTATAATTTTGTTTTAACAGAATCCTTATTAAACTCATCGCTTTTGAAGAATACAGATTTATTAGAACTAATGTTATTTAAATCTATTGCTAGCATATTTTCCCAAGAAACCGATGGATCTAGAATTATACCTTTATTTTCCTTACTGTTATTTAATAATTGAATGTATTTCACCGCATCTTCATTTTTATAAACTGGATGAAGTTTGTAAAAATAATTATATCTTTCAGGAGGGTACAATTCATGAATTTTTTCTATATAATTATGAACCTCACGTGTAGCAACAGTAGGAAATTCTAATCTTAATCTTCATTTGCTGGAAGCATCTTTTCTAAATAAACTAGAACCAATAAAGATTAGATTCTCTTTGTTAGGATCATAATTATCTTTTCCATAAGTTATAAAGTCTAAAATTGTTTTATCTTTTAAATGAAAAAGAGTGCTATATTCTTCGTAGTATTTACTAATATCTAATTCAGAAATGCTGTTAGCAAAATCTTTAAAATTAAGCGGATAAGTTTTAATATCTAAATTAGCTCAACTCGTATCATTCAAATCGAGTTCTTTATTAAAATATTGCGAATAATCACCGATTAAATTAAAAATTTTAAACTTATCTTCAAGTGTATAAAAATATCTAAAATTGATATCTAATTTCTTAGTTTTAATCCCTTTATCTCAAAATTCTGTTAGTTCTTCTTTAGAATAATGATTACTTTGTCTTTTAGCTCAAGGTATGTAATCATTATTAATAAATTTATATGGTTGAGCGTTACCATCACTTAATATAACAATCTTGTTAGCATGGGTAATTATTCAATTTCTTATTGGATAATTAATATCTATAAATGATATGTCAGGGATATAAAAATCAAATAATTTTACTTTATCTATATAACCTTTTAGATAAGTTTTAAGTTCTTCTATGCTTCTAGGGAATACACTATAGTTTGAACCTTTCTTTGTGTTGTCTAAATATATTTGTTTATCTACTACCCTTAATCTTCCGTCTTCTATATTTGTCAATTCATTATTTTCATTTAATAAAGCAGTATCGCCATATGTTTTTAGCAACTCATTATAGTTAAATCTTTGTTTTTCATTTTTTAATGTTTTCCCGTAATCATTTACAACAGTATCAATTATGTAGATAATATCATTATAAGGTTGTTTATCATTTTTACTTAATTCCAACTGAGCAAGCATTGCATTAGAACTAGAGATTAAATATTGCGAAGCATTTCTTCCAATAAAAACTGATGGATATTCGTTTTTAGCTGAATCTACAATTTCATCACTAAAAGCCTTAAGTTTCTCTTTAGTTGTTTGGGTGTTAATATCGGTATTTTTCTCTATTTCAACAACTTTGTTTTTAGCTTTTTCATTTTCTAGAGCCTCTTGATCATTGTTATTTTCTGTTGGATCAACTTCTTCTGTTTCATTCATTGATGATTGATCATCTGAAGGATTTTTTTCTTGTATATTTTTCTCAGTTTCTTCTTTTTTATCTTCTTCTTTAACCATTCCTTCTTTAAGGTTAGATTCGTCTTTATAGGTATTTTCTTCTCTTTTGATTACTTTAGTTTTATCGTAAAAACATGATGCTGTAAGTGTAGTTGAACTTATTAATAATAAAACGCTTAACAATGATCGTTTTTTAAATTTCATTTCATCTCCTTAAAGCAACTAATCAACTAACAAAAAGCATTTATAAACTTATATTAAGTATATTAAAAAATCTAGACCGTTGTAATAAAGTTATTACTAACTTTAATAAGTTGATCTAGATTTTAATTATTTTATTGTGATTTAATTTTTAGATTTGAAAACTAAAAATACTTTTATGATTTGTTATTCTAGCTAAAACTGCATTGTTAGTTTTAGTGGTTTCTGGCAACAGAGAATAACATATCATTAATATTAACTCTATAGCGGTTATACTCTTTGAAGCTTGGATCAGCACCTTCATCTTCTGCGATAATTACAGCATAGAAGTATTTAAATTTATTATCTAACGCACCTAATAAATGACCTCATTCACGAATTTTGCTCGCATCGTCTAATCCGTATTTAGCGTAAGCATGTCTTTCACCTAATACATTTTTGAATAACACCGTACTTACGAATTCACTTGTAAGTCCATAATCTGGGCGTGATAATAATGGTGAGTTATATGATCCGTAATAGTTTTCACCATATGTTAGTTTGTGTTTTTGAACCGTTTCACGAGTAGCGACATTATAACTGTGTCCAGTAGATAACATCTTACCGTCATTTCTAACTTCTTTATTTCTTATAAAGTTACCTCTAGTGTAACCTAGAATACCTTGTAAAATCAGCTTAGCTTTATCTTCTTCATCAAAAATAGTGCTAGCATTAATCAATTCAGGTAAATGAAGTTTTTTACGAAGTTTATTTCATTTTTTAATCTGAGTTTCAACATACTTATCATTAAACGCAATTAACGGTTTAAGAGTATTTATATCACCTGCCTGTAATTCTATTCTTGCGTTTAAATTAGCGTCATATTCTCCACGACCTTGCTTAATTTCTTCTCTGAAAAGATTGATATATTTGTTAATTACAGATTTTAAATTAGCGTTTTTAAATACCATATCGTATGATAAATTATTTTCGCTTGGTTCATAATAATCACCAACATCAATATTTTCATACATTAAAGGTGACAGATCAAAAATTTTGTTGTTATCAGAGTAATTAACTCAACTAAATGTTGAAGGTGTTGTAGCTCTATCAAATTCAGCTGTCTTTTCAGCAATACGTTGTTTGATTATTTTTCGTTCTTCAATATGTTTTTGAACAGCTTTATATGTATCAGCAAAAGTATTATAAATAGCACCGTCCTTATCGTTATAAGATTTTAAAGTTGGAGCTGAAGGTGTTGCTGATACAGTGTCGCGAATTGATTTAACATTATCATCAATTAAGCGTATAAATTTTGCGTTTTGAATTTGCGATTTTTGATTATTTAGAAGTTTAATGTATTCTTCACTTCTAGCTTCCTCAATTTCGTAATCAGTAAGTTTTCCTTCTTCTAGTTCATCAAAATTGATTCGCATCGCATTCGCAAAAACTTTAACATAACTTAATTTTTGTTGGTATGTAGAATCTAATTTGCCGCTTTTCTTAACTGAATCAAAATTATTATTCATTGATTCTACTTGATCTCTTAATGGTTTTAAAACTGATGGTTCTAAAGCCATTTTATAACTATCTCTTATTCCTTGACCACCAGGAATTCGAGATATGAACAACTCAACTTTCTTAATAAGCGCATTATACTTATTAATATACATCTCTTTTTCTGTTAAAGGTTTGTTTTCGGTAGGAGTTACAACCGGTACTGGAATTACAGGTTCAGGTATAGCGGTTTCTGGAATATCAACTTCAGGTTCTTTGTATTCAGTAACAGATCCAGCATTTGAACTTGCATTATTATTTACGCTAATATCTGTTGAGGTAGTTGTATTATTTGATGCATTCGTATTTGAATTACTATTTGAATCTTGGCTATTACTAGTTTGATTATTTGAGCTATTATCAGATCCGTTAGATTCTATAGTTGAACCATTTCCCGTTTTTACAGTAGTTTCTTTCGAATTTTTATGAGCTTTAATATCTTCATCTTTACAAGAGCTTAAAATAGTTCCTGTTAGTAATGTACATGCAAATAATGTTGTAAATAAGCGTTTCTTATTATGTCGTTTCATATTTATATTCCACCATTCTTTTTATTGCGCATTTTACAACGCAGAGGGTTAGTAATTTTTAGATTACTAACTTAAAACAACGTTTTAATAATCAGATTTAGAACCTAACATAATATATCTAGATTATTATGTTAATTCTAATATTTTATATGTATTTAATGTTGTTTTCTTAGATTAAGAGTACTCATATATATTAATAGTATTTATATAGATATATGACTCTTTAAATTGTTAATAAACAAGTTTATATTAATGAAAATTAAGCTTGTATATAACAAAAGCTATCTATTAATTCTAATATATAAATTCTGATTTGTATATGAAATTGCTTAAGTTTACTCTATTTGAAAGGATTAATGAATTCAATTTTATAAAACGAATTATATAGAATTTTGTATTCAAAAATACGCAAATTAATAAATAAAGAAAATGCGGCTAATAATAGTCTGCATTAATATATCTAAACATCAAAAACTAAATGCTAAATAAATAATACTTCGTAAAATTTTTTTTAATAAAATTAGCCATTTTTACCGTATTTTTTATCAATTTCACTAAGTCTTTTTTGATAATATTTTTTAATAAATTCTTTGTTTTCGTGTTTTAAAATTTGTTTTTTAATATTGTTACTAATTAATTCTTTTTCTTCTGCGTTATGAAAATAATTATCCCAACATTTTTTGTTAGCATCATAAACACCTAAAAGCTCTTCAAAAGTTAAAACTCTATGATTGTTTTTATATCTTTCGTTTTTGATATTTCTTGTCGTAACTACATTTATATTACTCTGGTATAAATTATCTAATACAGATTCACTTATTTGCTCATCTAAAGTTACTAAAAACATTTCTCTAGCACCTGTTCTCATCATTTCTTCAGGTACTTCTTGTCATCTTTCTCTTAATGTAGTTTTAGCGCTTATCAATATTGTATTTCTTTTATTAATCATATATTCTATGACCCCAGGCAAACTATATCTACTAGTTTCCCTAACTCTTTTTCAATAAAAATATTTTTACCTATATTCCCTTGACTATCCATAGGTATTTCAGCTCCCATAAATATCAATTCAATAATTGCTTCAAATTCATTACCTGCACGCGATCTTCTACTTTGTGTATTAGATAGAGTCAATATGTATATATGCTCGGTAAAATCAGCTATAAAATGAGATATCGCATTTATTGGTGTCATTTTATTGATCTCATTTTCATCACATAAACTTTTTAAAATATCTATAGTGAATCGTTTTTCTAATGGATGGTATATATTTCAAGAGTTTTTTCTTATATTTTCGATTATTTCACTAGCTTGTTCTATGAAATAAGTTTTTCTTTTAAGTGATATCCAAAATTAACAAAAACTTCGTAAATTAAATCATATGGCGATATGAAATATTCATTTCTTTTTCTCTTAATTAAAGCCTTAAATTCTTCTATATCTATTATCATTTTGACCTCAAATTAAATTATTAATTTGTGTTATTATTAGGATAATTTAATCTCTATTCAATTTTAATATAACCATAGTATGGCTAAAATATATCTAAATAAATCTAGTTCATTAGACAGCTCTCGCCTTATAAAAGAAAAGAGAGAAAAATTAAATATGACTCAAAAAGAACTAGCTGATGCAATTGGATTAAATAAATATGGAGATAGAGATATAAGAAATTGAGAAAAAGGTGAAAGTAAACCAACATCTTCAGAATTAAAAGCTATTTTATCTTTTCCTGAAGAGGTTATTTTTAAAAATCCAAAAAACGCTAGATACACAATGATAGATTTATTTTCAGGTATTGGCGGAACACGTTTAGGTTTTCAATTAACCAATAAAGTTAAATCGATTTTTTCTAGCGAAATAGATAAATTTGCTATTAAAACTTATAAAGCTAATTTTGGAGATCAGCCTTTCGGAGATATTACTAAAATCAATAACAAAGATATACCTAAGCACGATATTTTAGTTGCCGGTTTTCCTTGTCAAGCATTTAGTCAAGCAGGAAAAAAGTTAGGTTTTAATGATACAAGAGGAACATTATTTTTTGAAATAGCAAGAATTCTTGAATATAGAAGACCTAAGGCTTTTCTTCTAGAAAATGTTAAAAATCTTATAAATCACGACAAAAAGAAAACCTTCCAGGTCATTTTAAAAACATTGAATGAGCTAGATTATTATGTTGTACATAAAGTTTTAAAAGCTAGAGATTTTGGCGTTCCACAAAACCGTGAGAGGATATACATTGTAGGATTTGATAAAAAGCAAGTTCATAATTATCAAGAATTTACAATGCCACAACCCACTAATGAAGAAACAAAATTGGGTGATATTTTAGAAAAGAATATAAATGATAAATACACTTTATCTGATAAATTGTGAGACGGTCATAAACGCAGAAAAGAAGAACATAAAATTAAAGGGAATGGATTTGGCTATACTACATATTCTGCTAACGATAAATATACAAATACATTATCTTCTAGATATTATAAGGATGGCAGCGAAATACTTATTAAACAAAAAAATAAAAACCCTCGTAAAATAACTCCTAGAGAAGCTGCTAGGTTACAAGGCTTTCCTGAAGAATTTATTATTCCGGTTAGCGATACGCAAGCATATAAGCAATTTGGTAATTCTGTTTGCGTTCGCGTTATCAACGCCATAGCAAAAGAAATTCTATCCATTCTAGATCAAAATAATAATAAAAAATAAGCATCATTCTTAATTAAGAAAAATAGCATCGCGCTTTAACACGATGCTATTTTTTAATATTTAAATACAAATGTTTAACAAACGTATCAAACATAATTTCAATAATGTTTTGTTTTTATTTTTCTATATCAAGAAAGTAAACAAAAAAGCAAATAAAATAATTGATAATATTCCATTTTATCGAAAAAATGCTGATTTTTACATAACTTATCAATTTAGAAAAATAACTAAGGATATGATGTAATCGATGATTAAAAACTTCATTTGAAAATGTTTTATATTCATTAAAAAGATTCCAATTTAGCTAACTATATTCTCTGTCATAGTTGTTTCTAAGGATTAATTAGAACTGTTTTGCAATTAATTTTGATAGTTAAATCAATTTTTTGAATATTTTTAAAAAATTCTTTACTTTATTTTTGAAAAATTTGTGACGGTTTTCAACTACCATTTAAGATGGTCTTTAAATTTAGAAAAAATTTAATAAAAATAAATATTTCAATATAAACAAAATCAACGGTAAAAATAATAAAAAATTGTGCTATTAACGCACAATTTTATTTTCATTATTTGAAGTAATTTATGATCGTATGAAACTCTAATTCGTTTGTTTTTTTATAGATTAAATCTGCCTTAGAAAAATCTTCTAAACTGTCATGAGTTATCACTACAGCTTTCATATTAGAAGATTTAATAGCTTCAAGACCTGATATCGCATCTTCAAACCCAATACATTCATCAATTTCAACATTTAACCCTTGAGCCGCTTTTATATAAATATCAGGTGCAGGTTTTCCATTCTTAATTTCACCAGGATTTACTATATAATCGAACAATCCAATTAATTCTAATTTTTCTAGTATTACTGGTGCGTTATAGCTACTAGAAGCAACTGCTAGCTTAATACCGTTTTGTTTTGCTTTATGCAACAATTCACTAATCCCAGGTAAAACAGAATCTTTATTAATCGCTTTTTTTAATAATTCTTTGTACAAATCATTCTTCTGATTACAAAGATCGATTAATTGATCTTCATTTAAAGAATGATTAATCTTCTTTAATTTAAGAATCGCTTTAAGAGTATCTAATCTAGGTAAACCTCTTAGTTTATCATTTTCTTCTTCAGAATAAGATATATTTAGTTTTTTTACAATCTCTTGTCACGCTAGATAATGCAATTTAGCAGTATCTGTTATTACGCCATCTAGATCAAATATAAATGCCTTAATCATGTTTAATTGAAAACTTCTTAGTTTGTTGGTTAACTATTTCTTTATTACCTAAAATAACTAGTTCTTGTTCTTTAGAATTATTAATAGTTTTTATGCTAAATTCTTGTTGGTTAATTTCTACTTCAAAAGACGAACCTTTATATTGGAAACGATAAGTTAATTTTTCTCAATTCTTCGGTAAAATTGGATCTAAATGCAATTCATCGTTATGTCAATCTAATCCGCCAAAACCAAACACAATCATCTGATAAATAGCCGCTAGCGATCCAGCATGAATTCCTGCGTTAGATGTATGCATTGCTGGTCCTAAGTCAACGTTTATTCCATATCTAAACATCTTATAAGCCATATCGATTTTTTTCAGTCTTGCCGCTTCAATTGCATAGGTTGCAGCTGACAAAGAAGAATCATGTGTTGTTATCGCTTCATAATAATCAAAGTTAGCTTTTCTTACTTCTTTAGAATACAGGTGGGGTAAGATATTTAACAACAACACCACATCTGCTTGCTTAACTAATTGACCTGATAATAAAACTCTACCATCAGCCGTACTAAACAACTTCTTACCAGCATCCCCTAACATTTGGAACGGTCTAACATTATTTAGTTTAAGTGATAAGAAACTATCATTCTCACTAATAATTAAATCCTTATTAGGTTTTTGTTGTTTAAGATTATTTGATACATCAATCATCTTATTCTTATCAATCTTATAAGGAATCTTATTATAGATCTCATCTAATAAGGATTGATTGTTAGTTTCTAAATAATTGATATATTTAATAGCTAAATCAATATTGTATTTAGCCATCATATTGATATAAGCATTATTATCAATATTACCCTTATACTCATTAGGTCCCATAACATCTAGAATTCCATAAGAACCATCTTCTTGACGCTCAGCACGGTTGGTATAAAACCAAGCAGTATCAATAATCATCTCATAACCCATTTGGTTCATAAACTCTTGATCATTACTAAACACATAGTATTGATGTACTGCGTAAGCAACATCAGCCGACACGTGGATTTCTTGTCTTCTAGAAGCAATTGGTACTTGTTCACCAGTAACAACATCAGCTTGCCCTCAATAAGGACATACTTCCCCATCAGTTGGTCACGCCATTTCCCATGGAAATTGCGCTCCTTCTAGATTAGATTCTTGAATTCTTTCTTTTTGTTCTCTAGCTTTATTTCTAGCACCTTCTATACCTTTATAACGATAAGTTAAAAGGTTTCTTACCACATCTATATCGTTATATAAATAATTCGGATTAATAAAGAATTCAGTATCTCAGTAAGTATGTCCTTGATAACCTTCCCCACTTAATCCTTTAGCGCCAATATTTTTATTAGTGCTATTGTTTGGTACAAAATTATTTAAATGAAAGATCCCAAAATTAAGCGCTAACATATCATAGTTAGCCAACTCATCCCCTTGAATGTCTACATAAAAGCGATTCCACACTTTGTGTTGCATCGCTTTTATCGATCTATCTTTTAATTCATCATATGTTGAATTAACAAGTTGATTAAACTTCTTATCAGCATCATTATATACTTGTTGATCATCTAATAGATCATTAATACCATCAACACTAGTATGAACTGACATTAGTTTTTCTATAACTAATGTATCACCTTCTTTAAGATCATTATTAATCTTAAAGAAGATCTGTCTTCTTTGCATATCAACAACATAGTCATCATTGCCTCCAGGGATTTGCTTGTTGTTGATATAAAGTTTGGTAACCATATTATGAACAACAAGACGTTGGGATAACAACGTCTTTTGTTCCATTCTTAATGAAGTTTCATTAAGTCTTCTTTTAAGACCTTCGGCAAAGTGTTGTGTTCCGCTGTTAGTTACTTGAGCATTGATACCTGCTTTGATCTTAATGTTTATTGGATTATTTGCTTTTAGCACTTTTAGTTCTAATCTTTGACAATAAACATTAAGATCATCTTGGGAAACAAATCTTTCGTATTTAAAATTAAGTTTAATATCTTTGCGAGAAGATGTTACTTCTCGTGATAACAACCCCTCTTTAATATGAAGGGTTTTTAAATACTTGTCATCTTCATTAACTTCGTATAACTCACCATTAATATATATTGGCATCGTTAAACAATCAGCAAGGTTAGCTAGTTCTGGCACTTCGTTTTCATGATCTTTGTTAAAGATCCCATTAACAAAGAAGTCTTCTTTGTTATATGATGTGTATTCTTCATCAGCACTTCTGATGCCTAAATAACCGTTTCCCAAACTGAAAATACTTTCAGTTTTAGCTACTACTTGCTTGTTAAATTTAACTTGGGAAACGGTATTATTTTTCGTATCGTATTTTAAGTATTCCATAATCTTAGTCTATTGTTTAATTAATACTGATTCAAACGGTCTTAAGAATGTTGTTGGCTTCTTATTATCAACATACGTTGATAATAACTGTTGCCCTTCTATCTTAGGTATTGTTATCTCTTTATTCGTAAAGTTAATAAGCGCTACTATAGTTTCATTATTATATTGTCTAGTAACAGTTATTAGATTATTATCATCAATCTCGATTGATGATTTTCCATTAACAAGAAGATCGTACAGATCTTCTTTTCTTAATCTAATAAGTTCTTTATAGAAGTGATAGATACTATGTTTATCATGTAAAGCTTTATTAACATTAATGGTTTCTTTGTTACGACCTAGGTTAATTCAGGGTTTGAACCCTGAATTAAACCCTGCATTGATCGAATCGTCTCATTGCATTAATGATCTACCAGCATCACGGGAGTTGATGTTGCAATATAGAATCATTTCGGATTCACTATAGGTTTTATTAAGATCTACTAGCTGCTTAAACCCATTGTGAATATCGACATCAACAAATTCATTACGAGCATTAAAGTGGGTGTTAAGCAATCCGATTTCTTCACCATAATAAATGCAAGGCACCCCTTTAATGCTCATTAATAATAATGCTTGGGTTTTAGCAGCTACTTCTCTAAATAATCCTTCATCTCCCCATCGCGAAATGCTTCTTGAAGTGTCGTGGTTAGATAAAAAATTCGTAAACATCCCTGGACGAATTTTTTCATTTTCTTGAAATGGTTTTTGTTGCTTAACAAATTCTTTTAGATCCCAATTAGGATCAAAACCATTTCTACCTGTTTTTTTAGATCAACCAATTCATCATCAACTAAAGTTGAAATAATTACTAGCTACTTGATCATCACCATCACCATATTTAAGTAATTCATCAGCTGTTATTCCACTAGCCTCACCTAAAGTATAAGCATCAGGTTTGTCCTTAAAAGCTAATTCTTCGAATGCTTTTAAGGCTTGAATTGATCCATCACATCAAGCAAAGTATTCATTATGATCAACTTCGTTAAAGTTTTTTATTACGTGCTTGATAGCATCTAGTCTAAAACCTTTAACGCCAATTGCATACCAGAAGTCGATGACTTCTGCCATTGCTTTAATGGTTGCTGGGTGTTGTCAATTTAAATCAACTTGTTCTTTGGCAAATAAATGAAAATAATAAGCATCAACACTACTAACATATTCCCAAGCAGAACCACCAAAGATGCTATTAGCTTTCTTTTCTTGCTCGGTTAGTTTATCTTTCCAGATAAAGTAATTGTATTCAACATTATCACGTGACTCACAGGCTTTCTTAAACCAATGATGTTCATTTGATACATGGTTTAAGACGATATCCATTATGATATCAATACCTAAGGTATTAGCCTTTTGAGTCATCTCTTTAAACTCATCCAATGTCCCAAATTGTTTTCATACACTCTTATAATCCAAAACATCATACCCAGCATCAACAAACTTAGTCTCATACGTAGGACATAATCAGATCGCATTGATTCCAAGATCTTTTAGATAACTAAGTTTCTTAGTTATTCCAACAATGTCGCCATCGCCGTCATTGTTGCTATCATAAAAAGATCTTGGAAATATTTGATAAATAATCTTATCTTCTAATTTAATTGTTTTCATTATATTCACCTAAAACAAATGTTGAATGAGCATTAATAACACCTTTAGTAATCTTAGTTCTTGAACTTAAGATTACGTCTTCTGGGTTGAATTTGTATTCATAATTTTGTTCGCCAAAATTATGAATTACCACAATATTTTTATCTTGATCAAAAACCTTAAAGATAATAATCCCTTGGTCTGGATCAATTAGATCAAACTTAAGGTTTTGGATCACTTCTTGGTTAGTTGCATACCTAAAGTATTTAGTGTTGTTTCTAAATTTATTTAGTTGCTTAGTAAATAAATAAACATCACTAAATACTTTAGGATCATTTAAATGATCTCATTTGATTCCATTAACATAATCACTGGTTTTGTAAGAATTAGAATGATAACTATTCTTATCAGGTTGTTCGTTAAAGTAATCATCATAATAAGATACTTGAGCGCGATCATCATCCATTCCACTAATATCATTAGGTTTGGATTGTAATAACTCACTTCCGCCAAGGATTAGTTGTCTAGATACTGTTAGGATTGACAACATTAATCCTTGGCGGTATCTTTGGATTCTTTCATCAAACGATAATCCTTTACTTGAAACATTTATCTTATCTCATAATGTCATCCCATCATGACAATGACTATAAGCAAGATTAATCCCTATATCGTTAGCATACTGATCATAATCAGTATGACTAGAATTGTATTGTGAATCAAAGATATAATCTTTGATTCCTCCTACTATTGATGCAAGGTATTTATCAAATAAGGTTTTATTATTCTTAATAATTAAACCTGGATCATTACTGTGATCACTTCCTTTGATAGCATCACGGATACTATCATTAAAATAAGCAAATTTTATATTGTTGGTAGTTATTCCTTTAATGTAACTATCCTTGTAATCTAGATCACTAAACTGTCAGGCTTCACCGTGTAATACTATATTAGGTTTGATCTTTCTTAATTCTTCACGAATTTCATCAAGGGTTTGCTTGGTAAGAAAACAAGAAAGATCAAACCTAAACCCATCTACATTAAATTCCTTAACAAAATATACTAACGAATCAATTATTAATTTTCTTACCATTAATCGGTTATCTGCTAATGGCGGATAACTGACTGGAAATGTCTTAGCATCGTTTCTATAATAATATCCATCTAAGATATTATTAAAAATACTATTAGTCATCATATGGTTATATACAACATCTAATATGATGCCAATGTTATGTTTATGAGCTTGATCAACGAATTCTTTAAATTCGTTGATTCTTTGATAAGGATCGTCTAGATTATCAATATAGATACCATTAATACTAAAGTAATTATGTGGGTCATAGCCCCAGTTATAATTAGTAGACCATTTAGTAGCTTGTCCTTTTAGGTAGATCTTGGTATCATAATCATTTACTGTATATGTTGCATGGATTGGAAGTAGTTGTAAATGTGTGATACCAAGATCTTCAAGGTATGGAAATATACCTTTATTTATAGCTGTCTTAAAAGTACCTAGCCGTGATTTGAATTGACTTTGATCTAACAAACTACTAAAATCCCTAATATGTAGTTCATAGATCAAAGGATCTGTTGAGTTATTTAATGAACTAATTAAATCACGAGGTTTGTTTCCTGCTTTTGGTGAATGAATATCAACAAAAGCAGCTTTAGCTACCTTATCTTCTTTTTGTTCTCAATTAAATTTACCTATACTATAAGCATAAGGGTCTAGACAATACTTAATTGTATTGTCTTGGTGGGTAATTCTGAACTGATAAAATTTTTGACCATAACTCTGATCGATTTCTATTGATCAGACATGATCTTTTTTAGACATTAAAAAAGTCTTGCAAGGATCCTTATCCTCATTATGATCAAAAATTATTAATTCTACTTTGTTAGCTAGTGGCTGTCATAAACTAACATTAATCTTATTATCTTCATAAATTAAACCTAATTGTACTTGAGTGTTGGCGTAACGATTATCAAACTCTTGATAATCGTTGATATTACTAGTTTGACGATCCATAATAAGTTAATTATAAAAAGTTAGAACTAGCAAAAAATACAATTCTTGACGCGTCAAATTAGCTAACAAAGTTGATGTATCAACTATGTATAAAAACGAAATAAGTACTAATAAAATACTTATTTCGTTTTAGTGTATAGGTTATTATTTTCTTATTAAAATAATGAAAATTCTTGATGATTAAACTTAAAGTGTTTGGGATCTATATAGTATTTACCAGCAACACAGATTGAATCATTATCATAACCAAAGAATTTTACGGCTAATGCTGGTTTGCAACCGAATTTAGTTACATCATCAAATTCTAATTCATAAACTACATTAGTTAAAGCTCTGCGTTCATTTAAGATATCAATCATTGGAACGCTTGGATTAATAGTTTCATGCTCACTAACATTTTTAAGTGAAACAAAGATTTCACTTTCGCCCATTAGTTTATCATTAATATAGTAACGTTTGTTGAATTGTCTAAATCCATCGATGAAAATAATATGTTTTTTCATCGCCCACTCAGGTAGTTTTAATTCAGTATCTGGTTTGTTAACTAAAACCTCTTCACCTTCAACCTTTTCAACATTTCATAATAATCTTAATGGCTTGATTAAATTATGAAAGTTCTCAGCAACAAATCTACCCCTTTTACGAATTGAATATACTGCTCCTAACGCACTTAATTTTTGGTAAGCAGCTACAACAATATTTCTAGAACAATTAAATTTGTTCATTAGTTGATGCTCACTAGGCAAAATCTTGTTAACAGGAACTTTACCTGAATCAATTAGATCAAATAGATATTCAACTATTTGTTGGGTTTTCTTGTCGGATTTAGTTATCTGCATATCTTTATAATTTTATAAAAGATATAAGTAGTTTAACAATTATTTTAAATAATAGCAAAGCTTAGTATTTTATTTTTTCAACAACTCAAATACAACAAAACCATTTTGTTGTATTTCTATATTTCAACTATTATTCTTAGCTTTGTATAAGAATAATGGCTTAAAATAAAAGTCTCTTGATATTTTTAATAACTCTAAATTCTTATATCGATAATTACAGTAAGCAAACATATATAGTTTGTTAGGATTCTGATAATCCTTACGAACTATAATGCTTGAATAATCTTTAGAATCAACTACTAGTTCTGGATCGATTATTGTCTTAGGATCAGTTTTGCTTATTAGTGGGTTAAGTTTTCTTAACCCGCACATAAATTGAATTAGTTTATATATTGAATTATCTTTGTTAATTAATTCTTCAGCGCAATCTAATGAATTAGATTGGGTTAATAACACATGGTTTTTGTTGCTATTAGTTTTATCATCAACAAAGAAACAGTTTTGTTTAGAATCTTTTCATTTAATAGGTTCTCGTAATCCTGGATCTCCATAATTACGACAACCATAATAGCCTAATTCATCCCCTGCATAGATAATAGGGAATGATGGTGTAGCTAGCATATTGAAAATAGCAAGTTTTAATGCATCTAATTGATCTTGGGTTAAGGGTTCATGGATTCTTTCATCATGATAATTTAATACTTCTTCACGATAAACATCTAACCATCTTCTGGTGTCATGGTTATTTAGCAATGGAATTCAGTTAGCATTCTTTTTATGATAATGATTAACTAGATTTAATAGTTCATCATAAGTAGTTCTTATATCAGGAGTATTGGTTCAGTGCTTGTATCCATCATAGATCGTGTTTAATGACTCCTTATTACAATACTTAAGCGCTTTTAATGGATCAGTAAAGATCCATTCACCAAACATAAAAGTTTTGTTATCTTTTGTAATATCTTTGCTTGCTTTTCTAAGCAAACTAAAAATTTTTATTTCATCAAAATTATTTTTAGTTTCAATCTCACTTGAAAAGTATTCACCTATCGCATCATACCTAAAACCATCTACACCTATTGCGGTTCAAAACTTTTGAATCTCAATTAGTTCATTTATTACATTAGAATTATCTAAATTTAAATCTGGCATTCCTTGCCAGAATCTGGCTAAATAATGTTCTCCAGTTGGTACTTTGTTACCAACTGGATATTTATCTCTTATAAATAGATCATCTTGTTTAATATCATCATCTATCTTAGTATCAACAAAACGATAAAAACTACGATAATATTGATCGCCAGCTAATGCTTTTTGAAACCATGGATGTTCATATGAAGTATGGTTAAATACCATGTCTAAATATACTTTTATACCTCTTTGATGGGCTTGATCTAAGAACTCTATAAAAGCATTCATTCCTCCAAGTTGTTCAGCTACATCACAATAGTTGATTACATCATATCCATGATAGCTACTAGAAGAATGAATGGGGCTTAATCATATTTGATCAACACCTAGTTGATCAATATAATCTAGTTTATTCTTAAGCCCTATAAAATCACCTATTCCATCGTTATTACCATCACAGAAGTTATATACTAGCACTTGGTATATTACCCCTGTGTTTTTAAAATTAGTTAACTTATTAGCTTTTCTATACTTCTTATCTTGCCCCTGAGTTGGATTATCTATTTGGTTGTATAGATAACAATATTTTTTATGTTGGTAATTAGCTATTTGTTTGTTATTGTCATCTACTAGATAATGTTGATGACAATAACCTAAATGTTCATGATCTTTTTTATATTTAGGATCATTTCAATTACCCATTGTTCTTCTTTGGTTAGATAAATATTCTTGATATTTATCTTCATGGTATTGTTTAAGGTTATCTGGAGCTTTCATAATAATTGGTTGTTAAACCTTATTATAAATAGATAGATAAACCAGTAAGCTAAATTCTTAGCTCATCAAGAGGTATTTGTTTTTATCTTGCTTATATCTATTGTTGATAACTAATGTATTATGATTCTAAATATGCTTTAACGTTTTATTGCAAGGATTTAAAATGATTTGGATATCTTAAAGGTTAATATTACCTATATTGCTAAATATATCGATTATTGTTATTCTTATTTTAATTTCTTCATTTTCAACTGTTGGCATAAGGAAGGTATTAAAATCAATTGTTAAATTATTTTCTTACACAAAATCCTTATATGCTAATTCATAGATGTATTGTTTAGTAAGATCCTTAACTAGGATGTTTATTAATGCTGATAGAAAAAACTTAAACTATAAAACAAAACACTAGATTGTAATAATTTTAAGGTCAAAATTAGAAATTAAAAATGTATTAAGTATTTTTAGTAAGGCAAAAATATAAATTGGATAAGAAACTTAATTCAATAACAATTAAAATTAGTTAGTCAATAAAAAGTAACTCCTAGTTGATTTATCAAAGTTTTAAAATTAAGAAAACATTAATAAAATATTAAACTTGTTTCAATTTATCTAAAATTTCTTTATTTCATCATATAAAGCTTTTAGGCGTTTGAATCCTACATTCTCATCATTCAATTTTTCATTAACGGATTCAATGGTACTAAACCCTTCCATTGATCCATTTCCAGAACTGTCTTTACTAGGTCTATAAATTACCATAGTTAATGTTTTGTTATCTTTTTTAGCAATTAAATTATCTTTAAAGGTTTCAACATATTTTTGATAATAATTCAATAACATTTCAGGTTTAGATAATTCACCTGTATCTTTATCATCTTTTATTTCCATAAATAAGAAATGACGATCTTTTATTACAAAAAAGAAGTCAGGAAAACTATCTTTAATTTCTGCAGGTTTGTCTTTCTTAGAACAATCTATAAATTGAAAATTTAATCCTTTGAAAACAGGGTTTACCGATCAAATGTAATCTAAATTTTGATTACTAGTTAAACCTTTAAGAATCTTAATGAATTCTTTCTCATTAGATGAATCTAAATAAAGATTATTTTGTTTGTCCTGATTTTGTTCATAAACAAACAATTCTTTAATTTCATCTATTACAGCAGTTTTAGGCTTATCGGTATTTACAAACATTTCATTAGGAATGCTTTCATAAGATAAAATCACTTTTTTATCGAATTCTTGTATTTTGTTGCAAGAAGCATAATGTGATTTTATATCTGATAAATAATCTTTTATGACAATGTATTTGTATAAACCTTCATCTATTTCATCAGTTGTTTTTTGAATTTCATCATATGATAGATCTATATAGTTCTTCTGATCCAAAATAAAGTATGCTTTATTTTGTTCTACAGCTTCGTTTATAAATAATTTTAAATCTAGTTTATCATAGATTTTACTTATTATTCTAGTGCTGGTCTTATCCTTATTGTCTATCGCGTATTGTTTTTCTTCTCTTATTAAGTAATTATGATTTTTATAGTAATTTATCAACTCATTTTGTCTTGATAAAAAGTTATCTTTATTAGATAAGATTTTAGTAATTTTATCTATATATTCCGCTTTATTAAATGTTTTTTCTAGATTTGAAGTATCAATTTTACCAACAGGAAATAGTTTTTGTTTGTAAGGTTTTTTAAGAGTTCATCTTTGTTGGTTAACAATTCCATGATTCTTAAAATTTGAATAAATTCAATATTTAAAAGCTATATTATCTTTTTCAAATTTATATCTAGGATTTGGATTTCTTTTTATTCTACCTATAGTTTGGATATTTAAAGAATCTGAAAATATCTCTCTAAGTTGAACTAGCATAGTGGCTCTAGGAATGTCTCAACCTGTAGCTGGTCCAATTTTAATAAAGATAACATCTACACCAGAATTATTCTTAGAAAGGTTTTTTAAAGTTACAACTTCTCTTATATTTGAATCGTTTGTTGATTTATCTTCTGAAAAATATTTAACTCAACTAAAACCGAATTCTTCAACAACACTGATATATTTTTGCAGCAATTTTTGTATAGTTGATTCTTCTTCTTTAGAGCTCTTATTTTTGATTTGAATCAACATGGCAGGATTAGTCCCTAGTAACCCTGGATTGTCATTAGATCCGTATTGAGATTTAATTTCTTTAAATTTTTCACAAGCAATTCTTAGAATTCTTTCATCATCAATTTCATCATCTTCAGGAATTCCTTCATTAAAATGTTGATCTCATTTTAAAAGTTTTGTTTCATCGGCAAACAATTCTTCTTCAGTTATTTCTACAACTTCACTTTCTTTTTTTGGAGTTGCAGTCATAAAAATGCTAAATGATGCAATTTTAGCTATTTTTGATTCAAAGTCTTCTACATCTTTAGAATTCTTTTTCTCAACACCAATATGCGCTTCATCTCTTATGTAAATTAAGTCTAAGTTATCATTATTCTTAATGTCATCGAATAATGAATCAATTATTCCTCTTTCAGTAAATAATTTTCCATCCCCAAAACTTGATTTACCAAAAATCATCACTCTTTTATGTTTAGGGAGTAATATGAAATCTTTTTCAGTTTTAGTTTTAGATGAACTTGGTGAATCTTGAAAATCTATTTCTAAATCAGTATTACTTAAATAGATTTTGTAATCATTTAATTTAGTTTCTAATTGCTTAGGTAAATCAGCACTAGATGGAGTAGCAATAATAAAGAATAATTCTCTTTTATTCTTAATTTCATTTTTATTGATTATTCTATCAATCACATTAGCAATCATGAAAGTTTTTCCGCTTCCGGTTGGAGCTTTAAAATAAACTTTCTTTATTTTATCTTCTTTATTAACTCAATAATCAACTAATTGATTAACAGCTTTTTCTTGAACTTTACTTAATATAAATTGTTTATTCATGTTGTTCCTTATCTATAGTTTTAAGAGCTCTAAGTTTTATTAATTCGATTTCTTCCGGTTTTTCTAATCCAAAATCCTTAAGCATTTTTACGATATTAGATTCAAATTCTTTAATATTATTCTTACTTGAAATGCTTAAATTCATTTGTTGAACATCGTAAAAATTAAACCCAATGTTATAAGGTTCATTTTTATCTAATCATTTAAATGTTTCACTGTTAGTACCCTTACCTTGAGTTATTCTGTAGAGTCTTTCATAGGTAATTCCATAACCAATATTATTTTCATTATTAGTTACTAATGTAAAAGTTCTGTTTCCCCCATCTTCGCAATTTAATTGCATAACTGCATGAGCGGTTGTTCCGCTACCACTAAAAAAATCAAGAATTCTAGCATTTTGATTCGAATGTAGTTTCAATAAAAATATTAATAAATCTAAAGGTTTTGCTGTAAATTCCGAGTTTTGAGGAAGTTTTACAATATTTCCCAAAAGATCATTACCCGATTTATTATTTAATTTCGGTCCCATAATCAAAGATCTAGCTATAAAATCAAGTTGTCTTTTCTTAGAAAAGATATAATATTCATTATTTTTTACAACAACTTCTAAGTCATCAATATCTTTTTCAACTTTTGCTTTAGATCATCTTCATACTTTAGATAAACCATCATCATTTGTTTTTGGTCATAAGGTGTGGATAGTTTTGTCTGTTTTAACCAGCGTAAGATAATATTTTTTATCAAAGTTTATATATATTGGGTAATGTAATTTTGGTCTAGTTTTATTATTAAATTTCCAATTAGAATTTTCCAATGAATTTAGTAATAAATATTCTCCATTTTCATCTTCTTTAGGATTATTTTTTCTTTTATTATAAACATTCGGCATTAACGAATTAATGTATTCAGAGTTTAAACTATTAAAAGTAAAGAATGGCATTTTATAAACCAAAATATATTCATGAGTTTTAGCAAAATCTACATTAGCTTGTCTACCTTTACTATTAGAAATAAATGGCATTGATACTACAAAATTCTCTTCACCAAACACTTCATCCATCAACACTTTTAAGTATGCTTGTTCTTTATCATCAATTGATACGAAAATAACACCATCTTCTTTCAAAAGTTTTCTAGCTAAAACTAGTCGTTCTTGCATCATATTTAGTCAACCGTTGCGACTAAACTTATCTCTATAAATGAACTTTTTATTTTGTTTATTTTCTTTATCATCAGCTACACCGTTACCCTCTTTAGCAGCGTGTTCTGTATTATAAGGAGGATCAATATAGATTACATCATATAAGTAATTATTGCTCTCTCTCTCTCTCTCTCTGATTTTCGATGAAAATCAGAGATTTCAACGCATCATAATTTTCACCAATTATTAAAGTATTTTTATCAGACATTTTACCTTTAACTGACTTATCTTCGTTTTTGGATAAGTATGTATAAGTAGTGTTATTAGCATTTGGCGCTATATCAAAAACAAAACCTGTTTTTACTCTCTTTATTAATAATTGATAAGCATTAACAAACTTTTCTTCATCACAATTTTCTTGATTTATTAAAGCTTTTAAAATATCTTTAATTAATTGTTTTTGATCGTTATTCAATGAACTTGTTGATATCTCATCTAATTTTGAATAATACTCATTCAATATTTGTTCTTTATTAATCATTTGATCCTTACCTATGTGTATTGCTTTATATTATTTTATATGTAAATTTTTCACAAAAAGAAGAAATTTTGATGCCTAATCTTTAATGTTATCGATAACAAAAGCTTTAATATGTACTTTGAAATTTATAAAGCAATTTTTTTAATAAGTTGAATGTTTAAATTTATTCTAGTTATTAGATAAAGATTTAAGCGCTCTAAGTTTTATTAATTCGATTTCTTCTGGTTTTTCTAACCCAAAATCATTAAGCATATTTACAACATTCATCTCGAACTCTTTGATATCTTTATTGCCTGAGATACTAAGATCCATCTGTTTTACGTCGTAAATATTAAACCCGATATTATATGGATCGTTTTTCTTTAATCAATCAAATGATTCTCCATTAGTTCCTTTACCTTGTGATACTCTATAAAGTCTTTCATAAGTTATTCCATAACCAATATTGTTTTCATTGTTAGTAACTAATGTAAATGATCTATTCCCACCATCTTCTAGATTTAAGTCCATAACAGCATGCGCTGTTGTTCCACTACCAGCAAAAAAGTCTAATACTCTAGAATCTTTGTTTTTAACAATATTTAATAAATGTTTGATTAATTCGTATGGTTTAGAAAAGCTAAAACTTAAATTCATTGATCTTAATGTGCCTGCAGATGAATCTGTAGTTTTATCATCGTAATAATCTGTGTAAGCAACTCCATTTTGGGCTTCTTTTATAACCAAATTCTTAGTATCGAATTTAACTTTTTCGTATATTTTTCTATAAACTGATCATTTTCCGTTTTTTTCTTTTACATATTCTATAAAACCTAATTTTTGCCCTACATCGAAAACTTTTTTACTTCATGTGTAACACATTTTTTCGTCATCAGATTTATTTTCATTTCTTCAAATAGTTACAACACTTCCATCAGGAGCATCTACTGGATAATCTAAAGTTTTTTGATATTTAAAAGATGATCCAGAATTAGTACGTCATAAGGGACTAAGTTTATAATGTCCTCTTTCCTCGAATCATTCATCTTTCAATATATAATCTTTTTCTTTAGACTCTTCATCAGAATAAACATGATAATTAAAATTAATATTAGCTTTGTTTTTTGCAAAACAATGAATGTATTCATGTTGAATATCTATTAGATATTTATTTATATTTGTATTCCCTGAAGGTTTTTTGGTTTTTTTTCATTTTATTGACGCTATAAAATTCTCTTCACCAAAAATTTCATCCATTAAAACTTTTAAATAGGCTTGTTCTTTGTCATCTATAGATACAAAAATAACGCCATCTTCTTTTAAAAGTTTGCAAGCTAAAACTAATCGCTCTTACATCATGTTAAGTCAACCATTACGACTAAACTTATCTCTATAAATGAACTTATTATTTTTCTTGTTTTCTTTGTCATCAGCTACTCCGTTACCGTCGCTAGCTGCTGATTCTGTATTATAAGGGGGATCAATATAGATTACATCATATAAGTAATTATTGCTCTCTCTCTCTCTCTCTCTCTCTCTGATTTTCAATAAAAATCAAAGATTTCAGTGCATCGTAATTTTCACCAATTATTAAAGTATTCTTTTCAGACATTTTACCTTCAACTGACTTATCTTTATTTTTAGATAAGTATGTGTAAGTAGTGTTATTAGCATTTGGTGCTATGTCAAAAACAAAGCCTGTTTTAACTCTTTTTATTAATAATTGATAAGCATTAACAAACTTTTCTTCATCACAATTTTCTTGATCAATCAAAGCTTTTAGAATATCTTTAATTAATTCTTTTTGGTCATTATTTAATGAGGTTTCTGATATCTCATCTAACTTTGAGTAATATTCATTTAACATTACTTCTTTATTAATCATTTTGGGCATAATTTGTAGAACTTCTTATATTATCTTATATGTTAAATTTTCGTAAAAAGAAGAATTTTCATATTAATATTTATTCTAAATATAACAAAAAATACAATATAAACTTTTCTTTCTAAGAGGCATTTTGTTGGTTACTTAAATAAAACTTTAAACTGATTTAAAAGATAAGAATAATGCATCTGTTAAATTACAAATAAACTGCAAATATAGCGTTTTTTTAGCATTCTATTTACTTGAAATAGTTTTTAGTGCCCTTAGTTTTATTAGTTCAATTTCTTCCGGTTTTTCTATCTCAAAATCCATTAGCATTTTGACAACATTAGATTCGAATTCCTTAATATTATTCTTGTTTGAAATACTTAAATCCATTTGTTTTACATCGTAAAGACTGAATCCTATGTTGTAAGGTTTATTTTCACTTAATCATTTAAATGTATTTCCGTTAGTACCTTTACCTTGAGATATTCTATATATTCTTTCGTAGGTAATTTCATAGCCTATATCATTTTCATTATTGGTTACTAATGTGAAAGTTCTGTTTCCATCATCTTCACGATTTAATTGCATAACTGCATGCGCAGTTGTTCCGCTCCCTGCAAAAAAATCTAAAACTCTTGCATTTTTATTTGGATGTCTGTCAACTATTCATTTAATTAAATCCATAGGCTTAGCAAATTCAAATTCGTTATGATCTAGTACATCAGTTAATATTCCGATTCCTGTTTTTCTTGAATCAAAAACCTGTATTGTAAAGGGGTTCGTCTTATCTTTGATTCTGTTTTTTATAAAAGGAAAAACTTTTCCTTCCGAATCCTTTTTAAAAACTATTTCAGTTTTGTATTTTGATAAGAAAGTTTCTTCAGATCAGTTTCACACCGTTTTATTGTTTTTTCTTAGACCTGGTCTAATCGGAATATAACCTTTATTAATTAAATCTTGGTTGTATGATTCGGAATATTCTAAAGTATTGAAATCATACTCGTATAAGACTTTTGCATCTTGAGTTTTTTCGTTTCAATATATGGTGTAACCTCTTTTTTTGTTATCTTCTAAATAAGAATTAATTGAATTCAACTTATTAGTTATTGTGTATTTGCTAAATTCGTCTTCTAATTTATATTTATCAATATTGCCGTATTTTTCTAGATTTAATTCAAAGTTTTTTATAGATTTAGAATAACAGTGAATAAATTCATGTGTTCTTTTAAAACCCGTTCCTAATGTTCTTCCTTGAGAGGTTTTATTAAATATAATAGTAGCAACGAAATTTTCTTCACCGAAAATATCATCCATTAAAACTTTTAAATAAGCCTGTTCGTTATCATCTATAGACACAAATATAACACCATCTTCTTTCAAAAGTTTTCTAGCTAAAACTAGTCGTTCTTGCATCATATTTAGTCAACCGTTGCGACTAAACTTATCTCTATAAATGAACTTTTTGTTTTCTTTATTTTCTTTATCATCAGCTATACCATTACCATCTTTAGCAGCGTGTTCTGTATTATAGGGAGGATCAATATAAATTACATCATATAAGTAATTATTGCTCTCTCTCTCTCTCTCTCTGATTTTCGATGAAAATCAGAGATTTCAGCGCATCATAATTTTCGCCAATTATTAAAGTATTTTTATCAGACATTTTACCTTTAACTGACTTATCTTCGTTTTTAGATAAGTAAGTATAAGTGGTGTTATTAGCATTTGGTGCTATATCAAAAACAAAACCTGTTTTTACTCTCTTTATTAATAATTGATAAGCGTTAACAAACTTTTCTTCATCACAATTTTCTTGATTTATTAAAGCTTTTAAAATATCTTTAATTAATTGTTTTTGATCATCATTTAATGAGTGTTTAGATATTTCATCTAATTTTGAATAATACTCATTCAATATTTGTTCTTTATTAATCATTTGATCCTTACCTATGTGTATTGCTTTATATTATTTTATATGTAAATTTTTCACAAAAAGAAGAAATTTTGATGCCTAATCTTTAATGTTATCGATAACAAAAGCTTTAATATGTACTTTGAAATCTATAAAGCAATTTTTTAATAAGTTGAATGTTTAAATTTATTCTAGTTATTAGATAAAGATTTAAGCGCTCTAAGTTTTATTAATTCGATTTCTTCTGGTTTTTCTAACCCGAAATTCTTAAGCATTTTAACAACATTAGATTCGAATTCCTTAATATTATTCTTACTTGAAATACTTAAATCTATTTGTTGAACATCATAAAGATCAAAACCGATATCATATGGTTTATTTTCATCTAACCATTTAAATGTTTCATTGTTAGTACCCTTACCTTGAGTTATTCTGTAAAGTCTTTCATAGGTAATTCCATAACCAATATTATTTTCATTATTAGTTACTAATGTGAAGGTTCTGTTTCCACCATCTTCGCAATTTAATTGCATAACTGCATGAGCAGTTGTTCCACTGCCAGCAAAGAAATCTAAAACTCTTGCATTTTTATTTGCGCATATATTTAATAAATATTTGATTAAATCTACTGGTTTAGGAAACGCAAATATGTTTTTGTCAGAAAAGATTTCAATCATTTCGCTCCCACCTTTTTGTGAAAATATTTTTTCATCAATATAGTTTTCATAATCTTGACCAGCTACTTCATAGATTATTTTTTCATCTTTAGGAGAAAATTTTACATATTGATATTGTTTTCTATATGCTTGTCAGTATCCAGAATTATTTTTCTTTATTTCGATAAAACCTAATTCATTACCTTTATCAAAGGTATCCTTACTTCATGTATAACAACCGCTTTTAGGTTTAATAAGGTTTACATGTAAATAGAAATCCGAACCATCAGGAGCTTTTATTGGGTAATCTAGGCTTTCTTGGTATTTAAAACTTCCTGAAGATGATGGTCTGAATAAGTCAGTTAATTTATATGCACCTCTTTCTTCAAAATATTTGTCCTTATTCGTATATCCTAATTTTTTCAATTTTTCTTGATCATGCTTCTTATAATTGAAATTAGATATAGTTAAATTTTTCGAATAAACAAGGATGTATTCACAGTTACTAACTATTTTATGGATAGTTGATGTGTTACTTCCAGGACCTACTTTTTTGATTCAAGTTATGTTCGCAACAAAATTCTCTTCACCAAAAACATCATCCATCAACACTTTTAAGTATGCTTGTTCATTATCGTCAATTGATACAAAAATAACACCATCTTCTTTAAGAAGTTTACGTGCTAGAACTAATCGCTCTTGCATCATATTTAATCAACCATTGCGACTAAACTTATCTCTATAAATGAACTTTTTGTTTTCTTTATTTTCTTTATCATCAGCTACACCGTTACCCTCTTTAGCAGCGTGCTCTGTATTATAAGGAGGATCAATATAAATTACATCATATAAGTAATTATTGCTCTCTCTCTCTCTCTCTCTCTCTCTCTCTCTCTGATTTTCGATGAAAATCAGAGATTTCAGCGCATCATAATTTTCGCCAATTATTAAAGTATTTTTATCAGACATTTTACCTTTAACTGACTTATCTTCGTTTTTAGATAAGTAAGTATAAGTGGTGTTATTAGCATTTGGTGCTATATCAAAAACAAAACCTGTTTTTACTCTCTTTATTAATAATTGATAAGCGTTAACAAACTTTTCTTCATCACAATTTTCTTGATTTATTAAAGCTTTTAAAATATCTTTAATTAATTGTTTTTGATCATCATTTAATGAGTGTTTAGATATTTCATCTAATTTTGAATAATACTCATTCAATATTTGTTCTTTATTAATCATTTGATCCTTACCTATGTATATTGCTTTATATTATTTTATATGTAAATATTTGGCAAAAAGAAGAAATTTATCAATTATTTTTTATTTAAAAATATCAAATTACAATGAACCAAAAATTAAATCTTTTGGAAGGTAAACAGTATTATTAAAAATCAAATATTATGATTTATTAATCTTTACATAAACAACAACAAGAAGAAGAATAAACTAAGATTGGTCGGAACAAGTTATAAACATACAAGACATAAACAGAAAAATTAAACACGACGGTTTATTTATTTTTTATTTAATTACGAAATTAATTTAACTAAACACAAAATAAAAACAACACTTAAATTGTTGTTTTTATTTATTATCTAGATTACTTTAATCTGTTTCTAATTTTCGATATTTTACAAAGTTTTGGTATATTGGTTTTATTGTACCGTTATAATTCGTTGTATATTTTCCAAGTATTGCAATATCATATTTAGCATTTATGTCTATATCGTCTTTATTTATAAATCTTCAAACCTTTGTTTTATATTTTCATTCATTATTTGCTTTTTGTGTTTTTAGTATTAGGTTATAAAATACATTATTATTTGATTTTATATCTTTTGATGTTTTATTATTTTTTGGAATTACTTTTTCAACATCTAATTTAACAGTTCCATAAAATATAAATTCTTTTTCGTTATCTTCAGGTTTTAGAGGTCTATTAATGCTTTTTGTAGGTATTCTTATATATTTTCTTTTTTCCTTATTAAATATATCTATAAAAGAATGTTCATGATTCAAACCAGTTACATAAGTTTCATTTAATTTTTCATTATCTATACGTATATTCAACAATGTATTCAATCTTGCTTCTAGTTTGTCACTTATTTTCTTTTCACTATACCCTTTTAAAAAATCTTTAATTTGATCCGTTTTTTCATATATGTATGAATACGAGCATCCTTCTTCATGATTTGATGAGGGTAGTTTTGATAAATATTCTCTTTTTCTTGATGTTTTATGTGTGAATGATAGTCCTGCTATCTTACATTCAGGACAAAACATTCTTCCTCTAAAATAAGATATGTCTCCATTTTTTATTTTATATTCGTGTTGAACTTCTGATATCGAATGACAACTATTATCTTTAATAAAGAAGAATTCATAAAAAATTTTATACATTTAATTTCTCTGAAGGTACCCCAAAAACACAGACCTAATGCAGCACATCAAGCGCTGCTATTTTTTGTTTAGTAATTAAATTATTTATATACTAAACAGGATTCTTAAATCCGAGTCTGTGTTTTATTCTATCTTCATTGTAATATTTAATATATTTATCTATAGTTCGTTTTAGTTCTGAATAACTATTGTAGGTTCTATCGTAATAAATTTCTTGCTTGAGAATAGCAAAAAAAATTCTCTATAAAAGCATTATCTAAACAATTATCTTTTCTAGATATGCTTTGAAAAATTTTAGCTTTTTTAGTTTCTCGGAATATCTCTTCATCTAATACGCCCAACTTAGATCTGAATGAAAGGTTCTACGATAAGAACAACCTCTGAAGTAACCTTAATCACCTTGTTCAATACATTCATTATGTTCTGTGAAGAAGGTTGTTTACTAATTGAATAACTGATAATTTCACCATTACACATATCGATAAATGGATCTGAATATAGTTTTTGAATGATCTTATTACCTTTCAAATCTGTTTCATAATACTTGAATTCTGTTGTGTCTATAGCTATTTTTGATCAAGAATGTTTGTTGAAAAACGTCTATTAATTCTGTTAGGCGCAATTTTTCCAACATTACCTTTATGTGAATAATATTTACGACTTTTTCTACTAAAAGTTGTTACTTGTAATCCAAGCTTTGAACTATTCGCTTAACCCTCTTTTTTTATTAATTCGCCGTCGTTTCTTAATTCTGCACATATCCTTTTATTTTATAACCATAAACCTTATGATTAGCGAGTATTTTTAGAATTTTTGTTCTATTTCTTCATCTTTATTAGATTTATTTTCATTATCTTTTCAATAAAAATAAGTAGATTTTGTTAGGTTAGAAATCTAGAGAAGGCGTTTTAATTTGTGTCTTTTTTAGACATTTACGATGCTAAGTACCTTTTTCATTTTCTTTTTGCATAGCATCCTTTCTCAATCTCCTTAAGACTTTTAAATAGTCTATTTCCAATCTAGCTAAGTAAAGTTTTCTCTTATAGAATTCAATTATTTTTTGTCAGACAAATCTGAAAGATCTTTCTCATTTAATTCATCATAATTTATTTTTCTTTTCTTGTTTTCAGATTTTTTCAAAGTGCATTTTCTATCCCGACTACCTTCAAGTAATCTTTGCGGTTTGCGCCTATTAAAATGATTAACTCATTGATAAAAGGTTGATGAACTATGAATTCTATACTCAAAGGATAGCTCTTGATAGGTGATATTCCTTGTTGAAACTGTATACAGTTTCTATAGAATGAACGGGTAGTGTATTTCTTGTTATTTCTTAGGTAATCAACGCCTAATCTTTTACAGATATTTACTCAGATATTTATTAACAATATCGATTTTAAATTAAACCGCTTTTATACTCGATAATATTTCAAATTTTGTTTTAAACATGTTTCCACTACTTTTTTCTTGAATCTGTAGCTGAATTTAACATAAAAAAATACCTCCGAAAAGTTTGTTATTCGGGGAGGGTACCTTCACCTTCTACTTAATATTCCTATGTTTATATTTTTTGTGTAGGTTAGATTTTATCGAAAGGAAAAAATTTGATATTATCATTTTTAATTTTCCCTTTATTCACTATTACCACTCTATGTTTTGCTCTAGTTATTGCAATATAAAATTTTGCTCTAGTTTGTTCTTTTAACTTATAGTTGACATCATTAATCCATTCATCAAAATCATTGGTTGTATATATTAATACACTCTCAAACTCTAACCCTTTCGACTCACCAAAGTTATATACAGGATATTTATCCGCAACCTTAACTTTTGCGCTAAATCGAAGTTGTACCGCATTATATTTCTGTAGATATAAAGATACATCTTTTTCGTCAATTTGAAAGACTCCTTCATCGTCTTTATCGCACTTGCGTTTCGATTCTACAGCCTTCATTTCGGGATACAATAAATTTGCTAATTGTGTTATTTGATCATTACATCTATGAGTGTTATTTAATGTAGTTTCATCTACTATAATATTACCCTTGCAATTATTATTGATGAATTCTTTTATCTTTCCGTTCTTATATTTAATATGCTTGCGCGTGTTATGTGTTGCAAATGCACATTGCCTCGGATCCCCTAGCATTACTACATCTACATTACTATCAATAAGTTTTTTTAGAACTTCATGGTCGTATCCAACTAAATCTTGAACTTCATCTACGTATATTTTGCTATAAATTTTCTTAATACGATTTATTACTTCTTCTCCATTTAACTCATTCAATAAACAAGCAAAATCAGAGATTTTTTCATTATGCAGCTTACCATTTTTTACATAATATTTAATGTCGTTTCTACTTAAAAATCTATTATTATCCTTATTATCAAGAATAATCCCTTTTATCTTACATTCTAATTTAATGCCTTGATATGGATAGATTCATTCGTTTAGCAAAAAACTCATCCAAGTGCATATAATAATATTCGAAGGTATGTAACCTAACTTTTTTTTAATTCTATCTCTTATTTGATTAGTATTATTTATTGTATAAGTTGTAATCAATACCTTTTCATTAGTATTAATAACCTCTTCTATTATTTTATGAGTTTTTCCAGCACCTGCAGCAGCAATATACAATCTACTAGACATATCTAATCATCTTTTTTACAAAGCAAGTCTATTGCATCATTAATATATTGGGGATAATTTATTTTTTCAGGATTGTTAAAGATGGCTAATGCTACAGATGTTTTATTATTTTTCATATATAAACAAAGATCGTCTTCATTTTCAAAATTTTTATCTAAAATTTTATTTAAACTATGAAGCGAATTAGCTCTTATTATACATGGTTCTAATGTATTATTGTTATAGTTCTCAATTTTTCCGTTGTAATCATGTTCTTCAATGTCGTAACATATATTTATAAACTCCTTTTGATTTTCATCTAAATATTCTTTAAAACTATTTTTTAAAGTTGACACTTTTCCATCGTTATCTTTTACAACGATAGTATTAATATTTAGTTTTTCAGCTATTTCAAGAAATCTTAAAAACGAAGTTCCTACCGAAATAATATCTATATTGTCATGTATTGGTAGTCTGTTAGTTCTATCTAAATAAGCTCGTTGCAAAACTAATTCATCTGAATCACCTTCAACTAAAACAACTTTTTTTGAAAGAATCATTCTCAAGGTATCGTATCCTGATATCTTTTTAAAAAAATCAAAAGTATCTTTTTTTAGACTGGAAAAGCTTGTTCACAAATTTTGATTTACCATAATTATTGAAGATAAACCTAACTTATTTGCTACAAAACTACTATGCGTAGTAATAAAAACTTGCTTCGAGTCCCTAGCTTGCTCAATATTATAAATGATTCTATTTAGATATGAATTTGACAGATGACATTCTGGTTCTTCAAACAATAATACTCTTTTTTTATCATCTATATTTTTTATAGCCAAATCAGTTTTCATCATACACTGATTTCCTTGACCTATATTGTCGTATATTACATCATCTAACTGCGTTGCAATATTGTTTCATCACGAATCGTTGTTACCGTAATTAACCGTTATAGAATAGTTGTTTCCGGTGCCTTCTCTTATCCTATTATTAATTTCATGAATATTAGATTCTTGTAAAAATCGATCATTAACTCGTCTATATACTTGCGATATATTTACAATATCGCTATCAGATAACATATTTTTAACTACGCTATCTACATACAAATTAGAGCCATTACGACTTGCATTAGCATTGATATATGAAGCTTTTAAGGGTATGCTTCTACTTGTAATAGTTTGTCTAGAAAAAGATTCTCAAGTAACAGTATAATATTCTAATGGTAACGAAATTAAATTTTTCTTATCTAACAAGGAATATTCTTTACCATAAGCTTCATCAAAATGAATAGATAGTTTTACACCAGGTTTATTTTTTAATTTTAATGAGTTATTATCACCTAAAAATTCAGGTATATCATCACTCAAATAAGCTTCTATTATAATTTCAGGTAGATCTGGCGATTTTTCATCAGAAACTTCATTAATATATTCTTTTACAACATCATTATTAAATAAGTATTGAGATATATTATTTTTGATGTTTTTACCTTTATAATAACCTGTTAAAACTAGATTAATTGCTTCTAAAATGGTTGTTTTTCCTGCCCCATTATTCCCAACCAATATGTTCATGTCTTTATTAAAATTGATTTCGAACCAATTTTTGTAACATTTAAAATTTTTAGTTCTTAGTTTATCTATTTGCAAAATATATACCTATATCTTTCGTAATTTTTAATGTTTTTATTTCCCTTTTATTAATCTATTTTATTAAATAGTTATTATCTATTTCGATAATAAATTTAATTCCGTTTATATTGAATTGGATATGAAACTTTTATGGAATGTTCTAATAAACATTCTGAGAAAATTTCAAAATTCCAATGATATATTGTTTACGATTCCAATTTTTAGAACTTTTAATGCAACCTGCTATGGGTTGCATTATTTTGTTCTTTAATCAAGTTCAATCGATATTGAATCAGAGTCTTAAACCCTAATCTTTGTTTTATTCTGATTTCATTTTAATATTTAATAAATTTTTCAATCTCTGATTTCAATTGTTCATAACTTAAATAAGTTTTGTCGTAGAAAATTTCTTGTTTAATTATTGAGAAAAAGTTTTCAACATCTACATTATCTAAAAATTTTCCTTTTCTAGACATACTTTGGAATATATTTGCATACTTAAGTATTTTTTGATAAATTTTCGTCTGATAAACTGAATCTTGATTTGAATGAAATTTTCTTCTGTAACAACAATCTGAAGTAGTTTTCATAACTTTTCTAACGCACTAATTATGTTTTGTAATGTTGGTTGTTCGCTAATATAATAACTTATAACTTCACCATTACATAAATCTATAAATAGATCTAAATAAGGTTTTTCTGCTACCCTAACACCATTTCCGTTTATGATGTAATATTTGAATTCTGTAGTGTCTGTAACGATTTTTTGGTTAAGAATATTCGTTAAAAAACATCTCTTAATTTTATTAGGCGCATTTATTAGGCGCAATTTTTCCAACATTGCCTTTATAAGAGTTATATTTGCGAGTTTTCTTGCTGTAAGTTGTTACTTGTAAACTTAATTTTTAACTAATCTTTGAACTTTCTTTTTATTTATTAATAAACCACCATGTTTTAATTCAGCATGTATTCTACGATAGCCTTAATCCTTATTTTTGCTCTTATTTGAATAATTTTATTTTCAATTTCCTTATCAGGATTAAGTCTATCTAAACGAGATTTTCAATAATAAAATGTGGTTTTGAAAATATTAGCAATTAACAGAAGGTCGTTTAATTTGTGTTCTTTTTTAAAACCGATGACTGCGCGCATCCTTCTTTCATTTTCGCTTCGTCTATTTTTCTCAGTTTTTTTTAATTCTTTTAAAAATCGACTTCTAAATTTAATAATCAAACTTTTCTTTAGAACTCCTTCATTGCTTCTTTGTAAAAAGAAGACTTATCTTATTATTTGGCTATTTTTCCGTATAAAAGCTTTATTTTTTGTTATTGTTCTTCGTATTTTTTAAAACTACTTTTCTACCACGTTTAGAAGGCAACAAACCTAATGGACCTAATTTTTGATAGTGCATTACTAAATATTTAACATAGGATGAATTCGAAACATTAAGTTTTCTGCTATTTCTCTATAGGTGGAATCCTTCTTTAAATATAGTTCTATTATACGGAGTTTTCATCAAATGAATATTTCTTATATTTCCTGCGTTTTTGCTTTTTTTCTTAATGATTCCAATTCATATTCTTTAAAATCCTTTACTTGATTTGCGATAGAAATTGGTGTTTTATGCCGTATTTCTTAGCGATTGTATTATATCCATCTTCACAATTTAGATATGATTTAACTGCTTTCTTTTTTGATACATAATTGTATTTAGACATAAAAACTTGCCTCCAAAAAGTTTTATGTTTTTTTGGGGTCAGCATAAATTAATAAATAAAAAATAATCTGAGAAATGTTTGTATAAGCAAGATCTAAAAATAACTTTTATTTGTTTATAAAAAAGTAGATAAACGATAATTTAGAAAAGATGGCATATGATATTTATATGCACAATTTCTTTTCTAAAAAACCTAATGGAAAATTAAAAGACATTTTACTCGAAGCTCCTAAATCAAAGGTAAAAGTAGGTGAAGCTAGAGCGCTTAATAATGGATTATATCCATTTTTTACAAGTGGAGAATCTATTTTAAATTGAAATGAAGCATTAACTGATGGTAGAAACTGTTTCTTAAACACAGGCGGAATTGGTGATGTTAAATTCTATGTTGGTAAAGCGTCATATTCTACAGACACTTGATGTATTTCTGGGAATTTAAATATGTCAGATTATCTATATTTATTATTGTTTTCTATTAAATCTGAAATACGAGAAAAATTTTTCCAAGGAACAAGTTTAAAACATTTACAAAAAGATTTCCTAAAGAATAAAGATATTTATATCCCTAAAAAAATGGAATTAGATTTATTTAACAAACAAATAGTTCCCATATTTGATATTATTTCTATAATTTTTAGAGAAAATAAAGAATTGACTTCTCTTAGGGATTATCTTTTACCGTTATTATTTAATAGTCAAGTTACTATTAACTAAAAAATCATTTTTTAACAAAGATAAATTTTGAAAAAAAACGGTAAATTGATGTTTTTTATAAAAAAAATATTGCATTGAATATCGCAATATAATGAATATTATTTTAATGAATTATTAGTTTAGGATAAGTTTTATTTATCTAAATTTTATTTAAAATAAATTATCGTTTATAACAAATTATCGTTTATAACAAAATAACAACTACTTATTCTAATAACAAAAGAACCTCCAAAACTTATGTGTTTGGAGGTTTGTAATTTCTTATTTATTTATATAAACTAACTATCTATTCACAACAATCTAAGTTTTAATTAACCCTTCTATCTCTTTCTTAATAGGTGAATTATTAGTATGATCAACTGAACTATTTAAAATTGTTTCAATCTTATTAGATAGTTCAGTTGTATCTTTCATCTCTTGATTAAGAACTGTAGAATTAGTTAAATAACCATATTTTTTCTTAGCTTGGATACATAAGATAACTATAACTAAAGCTAATGCTAAACTTAATCACATACCTCAGTAATTAATTACCTCTGGGTTTTTGATCGTGTTGGGAATTGTAACTTCATTGGTAATCTCAACACCAGATACTTCTGTAACTACTGTTTTGGTTATATTACCATCTACCACTTGGGTTTGAATTGGTTTTAATGATATTAAAAAGAATGTTGCAATCAAAGCAGTTACACATAATCCAACAATATATTTATAGATTTTATCTCCATTTCTAGTTCCTTTAAATAATCATCTTAATACGATAGCTTGAAGAATAGTGGCTATTAAATACAACACTAAGATACACGAACTAAGAATGTTAAAGATATTTTCTAAAGGTGCTGAGTTAGGTACTGAAACTAGAACTGCATTGATATATGCATTAAGTAGTTTTGAAATATTAATTTCATAACGATCGAATTGATTAGAATAATCAACTAAATACATTTGAATACTTTCAGGATTATCACTATATACTTTACTAGCTATCTCTTTAAGTTGGGAAATATAATACTTCTCTGTATTATCAAACTTTAAGAAAGACCCGAAAGCAATCGAATTATGTTGGGGTGATTTTTCTAGAAGAAATTTAATGATTGCCGTTCTACTTGCAGGACATTGACTATTAGATTCATATACCTGTGTTCCTTGATATAAGAATCTCCCATCTTTTAAACTACCTATAGCACTGTCTTTGTTAATTGATAAATGTTCTAATACAAACTGTTTATCTTTATCAACAAAACCAGGGAAGATTGCTATGTAATAGATAAACAGTGCTGCACAGATAACAATCAATATTATTGATAATATTGATAAAACCTTTCTTTTTAAATACTGACCAAAATGTTTAGGTCTTGAGATACAGGTCTGGTTATGAATATAATTATGTTTCATAACTAATTTATCCTTTGTTCTGATTGTTTATCAAAGATATGGATTCTATTAAGAACAAATGAAACATATACTTCACTGTATAGTTCATACTCAACATCATTAGGAGCATTAATAATTAATTCAAAGGTTGTATCACCAATAACTACGGCTACTAATTGGTCTTTACCAATTAGTTCGATATTCATAATTGTTCCTTTGACACTATTAGGTAGTTCTTCTTTAGAGATCTTGATGTCTTCACTTCTAAAACCAATAACTAGTTCTTGGTTTTGTGAAAGTTTTTCTTTGATAGGTTCTTCTACTTCTAATTCAACTTTGTTGTTGGTTGAGATAATCTTATTATCTTTATAAGTTGCTTCAAAAGTATTCATAGTTGGAGATCCTATGAATTTGGCTACGAAAATATTGGCTGGTTTGAAATACAACTCACGACCTGTACCAGATTGTTGAATTGAACCATCATTAAATACAACAATCTGGTTACCCATAGTCATGGCTTCTAATTGGTCGTGGGTTACATAAATACTTGTGGTTTGTAACATTCTATGAATGTTTACAATTTCACGTCGCATGCTTTCACGGAGTTTAGCATCTAAGTTAGATAATGGTTCGTCCATTAAGAATACTAATGGTTTACGAGCAATCGCTCTACCGATTGCTACCCTTTGTCTTTGACCACCTGAAAGATCTTTAGGCTTACGATATAAATAATCTGATATCCTTAAAATTTTAGCTACGTCTTTAACTCTTCGGTCAATAACATCCTTACGTTCTTTAGCAATCTTTAAACCAAATGAAATGTTGTTATAAACATTCATATGCGGGTACAAAGCATATGATTGAAACACCATAGCTATGTTTCTTTCATTTGGTAACAAGTTATTATACCTTTTATTGTTAAATAACAAATCGCCCTTGGTAATTGAATTAAGCCCTGCAATCATTCTTAATAGAGTTGTCTTACCACAACCACTAGGTCCTAGAAAGATACAAAACGTTCCTGGTTTAATTTCTAGATTAATATCTTTTAAAGTATATTTCTCATTCCCTTCATATTTCTTTGAAACATTAACTAATTTAATATGAGCACCATTAACTGCTTTGGTTTCAGAACCTAATTCATTAATTAGTTTATCTAGATCAATGCTATCAAAGCCTTGATCTAGATCATCTTCTAATAGTTCATTATTGATATTTTTATCTTGCATAATTTTAATTATTATCCTTTAACAGCTCCATCACTTAAACCACCTATTATGTATCTTTGTAGATACATAAATAGAACAAATGCTGGTAGAGAAGCTAATAATGTACCCATAGTATAAGCACCAGCTTGTAAATCTTGTTGGTTACTTAAGAATAGTTGTAATCCACTTGCTAATGTTTTATCTTGTTGGTTTGGTAGTACCAAACTAGGTAACAAGATATCAGTAAATGGAATTAAGAAAGATCACAAAGCAACCATAATTAAGGCAGGTCTGATTACTGGTAATAAGATCTTGAAGAATAATCCTCAGTTGTTACAACCATCGATTTTAGCTGAATCATCTAATTCAGATGAAATCGTATCTAGATAACTCTTAACCATAAAGGTATTACCAGCAATCGCTCCACCTGAATAGATTAGTACCAACATTATGATTGGTGATACTTTGATATCAGTCCCTAATTGAACAATAATGTATAGAACAATTAAAGATGATGTTGCTGGGATCATCTGAATCAACATTATGATTGTTAATGAATGTTTTGATCCTGCGAATTTAAATCTTGAATAAGCATAAGCATTAAGCGCAACAGCTACAGTTGATATTAAAGCAGTAAACCCAGCTATATATAAAGTGTTTTTATATCAATCCCCAAAGTATGATCTGGTTTGTGGGTCTAGAATGTATTCTGTTCCAAATAAATTAAAAGTAGATGAATTCTTTTCTCTTAGAGCACTAACAGCTTCTGCTGTTAATTGATCTACATTACGATATTTAAATAAATAGAATAAATTGTCAAACCCAAATTTAAATGGGGTAACTGTAGCAACCCGTGGGTTGTTAACATTAAATGAAGCGATTAACAAACTAATTACTGGGAATAGGATGATTAATGATCAGAATACTAATAATAAGTAGTTAAAACATAATCATACTAATTCTGATTTAGTAGGCGGTTTAGCATCTAGTTCATTAAATGTTAAACGCTTTTTAGTTAACTGGTTCGGATCGATTTTTATACAGTCGAATGTCTTTTGATAAATCTTAGTTTTGTTCATAATTAATCTTTTCGACTCATTGATTTAATAAATCCTCTTAAAGCAATACCAATACTAAACATTGAAGCTAATGTAGCTAAAGCAGCACCGAATGCTTGGTTACCAGGGAATTGTACTCCTTGCGGGTTAGATAACTTAAATACTCAAGAAACAATAATATCCGTAGCACCTTCACCAAACGGAGTAGGTTTAGCATAAGCAGGACCACCATTGTTAAATAAGAAGATTGTTGTAAAGTTATTAAATGATCCTACGAATAAAGCGATTAGTAATGGCGAGATTGATAATAATAACTGTGGTAAGGTTAGATACCAAAATAAATGTCTTGATTTTGCTCCATCAACAGATCCAGCTTCATAAATATCTTTAGGTATTGATTGTAAATTACTAGTAACCAACATAAAGATCCAAGCATATCCAATTCAGGTTTGTACTATAATTAACAATGCTCTTGTTCAAGATATATCATTCAACCAAGATTTTGGTTGAATGTGGAACAAGTAAAACAAGATTGTATTGATATAACCGGTTTCGCCTGCTGCAAACATTGTTTTAATAAAACCTACAGTAACAAAAGCTGGAATTGCTCAAGGTAAGATAAAGATTATTCTAAAGATCTTTCTTCCCTTGATTCTTGGGTTATTAGTAAGTATTGCTACTAATATCCCAAGAGCTATTGGAATTAAAGTAGAAGCAAAAGTTCAGATCACAGTCCAGAATAAAACATTACCAACAGAACCTAATAAATTAGATTCTCGTAATGTTCATCATCGACCTCATTGTTCTAATCCTACCCAATCTACTGATCTATTAGGTGGAATATGATTAAATCCAATGTTAGTAAATGATAACAACACAGAAGTAACAACAGGTGATACGACAACAAACAACATTAATACTCAACCAAAGATTGAGATCATTCAAGGGAATCCTGAGGTTGATAATCATCTCTTAGAATGGCTTCATTGACTTGGTCGACATCCATAATATAACGCTTTAGCCACTCTATTAGCACTAATGGCTGATATCAAGAAATATATCAGCATAGCACTCATTAAGATAATTGATAACACACCACCAAACAAGTAGTATCTAGCATCTCCATGATCACTAGCACCTAGATCTATAACTCCAAAGATACCTTTCATTTTCTCAGTATACTGACCTAAAATGAAAGGCAAGAATAATGCATAATTTACGATTGTAAATAAAAGCATTAAGATTCCTTTGATGTATTGCTTAAAGAATATTAATTCACAAGCACCAGGAATTAGAAAACCTAGTAATCAACTAAATCGTTTAACATTAATTGAAGTTTCTATCGGGATTGCTTTTTGAGCTTCATTAACTTTGCTTTCAAAAATCTTTTTATTAATCTTTTGTTCAGCAAACTCTCTTATAAATAATGTTTTTAAGGTTTCTTTGTTTCTTAAGATTTTCGAACTTAGTTTAAGTTCGTAAATTGCTTCTTTTTTAACTATCTTGATTTCTACTAAACGGTTCTTATAAGCTTGTTTAGAAATCTCTTTAGATGCTAACTTATCTTTTAATTCATTTAAAGAATCTTTATATTGTTTTTTGATTAAAGCTAACTTTTCAGATATCAATTGTTTTTCTTTATCTTGATCAGATTTAGCATAAATCTGATCTAGTTCATGTTTAGCTATTATCTTTTCTTCAAGGAATTTGTTTCTTGTTATTGAATGATCTACTGCATAGTTTTTGTGAGCTGATGATACTGCGTTTTTGTAATCACTTTCATAACTATATTCTTTATATGTATTAGCAATTAATTCATTATATTTAGATTTATATAACGCTTTAGCTTCTTTGTTAATTGATAACTTATTTTTTGCTGAAAAGAAGTTATCATAAGCTATCTTAATAAAACTATTTGTAGCATTACTAATATACTTATTAGTAATTTCTTCTAGGTCGTTTAAGGCTTTTTGTTTGTTTAAGTTTTCTAATTCAGATCAATTGATATTCACTTGATCTTTAACAAAAGTTTCATTTGCTTGCAAGAATTTATAAAAGTCTTTATAGTTCTTGATTTGCAAACTTAGTTTTTGTTGTTCATAAAGTTCTTTTTTCTTATCTTTAATTTGTTTTCTAGCTAAACTAGATTTATCAAAAATCTTTTGGATTTTTAACTTATTAGAGTTCTCAACTTCTAGTATTTGTTTCTTATGATCTTCAACTTTTAACAAAGCTTGTTTTTTAAACTCGTTTGCTTCGTTAGTTGCTTGCTCATACTTCTTGTTGTATTCGTTTTCTATCTTAATTAATCTTTGGTTTGCACTTAAGATAATATTTTGTTTTTCTTGTTCGTATAGTTGTTTATTTAATAAATATGTTTGATCGTATTTTCTTTTTAATTCTTCACGGGTGTTGTATAAACGTAATCTTCTTGTTTCTATCTTGATATAAAGATCTTTTAAATACTTACTAGGATCTGGTAATTTGTTAAGCAGATCTTTTTCATAACTTGATAAGTAAGAATCGATCTTTTTAAGATCGAATTCTTTATCATTAACATTATTTGTGTATGTAAGGATAGTTGAAAACAAACAATAAACTTTAGCAATCTCAGTTTCACTGTGATTGGTTTTTTTCTTAAGAATTTCAATATTTCTTAATTTATCTTCTAAGCTATCTATAGAATTCTTAAGAGAATTAATAAAATCATCAACATACTTTTTGTTTTGTTTCTTCTTAAGTTTTAACTTCTTAAGTTCGTAATTAAGAAGATCATTTAAAGAATCAACATAAGAAAGTTTTCTTATTGAATCTTTAAAAACTTTTAGCTTATTTTTATAAGCTATTTTGTGACTATTTAATTCTCTTTGTAAGTTGTCAGTTATCTTTGTTTTAGCTCGAAGAAAAAGATCTTTATCAATATTGTATCTAGTTTTGATCTCATCCTTCATTCTTAAGAAAACATTCTCGACTTGTTTCTTATAATCCTTTAGGTTATTTGTTGTCTCTGGTAGTTTAGCTTCAAAACTTTCACCATACCAGTTATACAGTTTTAGTTTTTCCATAACCTAGACTGCTCTCCCAACATGTAATTTGTATTGTTCATATTTGAATGTTCTGCGTAGTGCGTGATAATAAAATAAGTTAATAACCAAAGCAACAACCATACTAGCTGATAATACTGAGATTACTGCTCCAATGCCAATCGCAATATCATTATGCCGTTGTATGCCTGTATAAAACGGCATAGCTATTAAAACAGTATAGATAACTATCCAAGTAAAATAGAATAAATAACTTACTTTAACCTTGTGTCTGGCTAGTGTAATGTAAAGCAAAAAGAATAACAGAGTTATTTCGTTACCTATATACGACAAGAAAACAGCGATCTTGCCAGAGCTGATAATCATCTCTTTAGCTTCTTGTCTGTTTTCTTGATTAGATTCATTTACCAATGTATCAATATAAGATTCTTTGAATCCCAAACTAAATGGAATACTAATCCATATGATAAGAAAAAAGGTTAATAAACTTAATATAGTTACATAACTATAAAATGCTTTTTTACTTATATTCGCCCTATATTTTTGATACTTCATTAGTTTTGTTTATTTTATTAATTATAGCTAATGAGTAAGGTATTATTGTTTGCTTGGACCGAAGTTGATTGTGAATGATTGCGCATCTTTAATAGTTGCTAAAGCAGTAGTCATAGAAGCGCTTAATTGATCGCGAACAACTTTTTTAAATGCTTCTTCATTAGTTACGCTATCTTTTTTAGATTTAAAGAATTCAAGGTTACCAAATGTTTTTTCATTTCATGAACCTCAAACTGTGCCAAATTGTGGGTTAGAAACACCAGGGCGTTTAGGTAATGTTTCAAAGATACCAGTTCCATTTTCAGCATATGATTTATCACTAGTAATTACATCTAATATTTTAGATACGATTGAAACATTAGAAGAAGCTTCAACTTTTTTAGCCACATCACTTAAAGTGTAATCAGAAGCCATACCATCTTTTTTAGGCATCTTAGATTGCAATAAACTTAGATCAACTAGCTTGTAAAGCAATGCATTATTTAAGAATTCATAGTACATTAAAGTAACAGCTTTTTTAATTGTTTCAGCGTTTGGCATTGTTTTAGCAATCGCATTCAACAATTTAGTAGCTTTATCAACTGCTGCATTTATTTGCTTAGTAACTTCTGCTTTAGCAGCATCTAGTTTTTCTCCAGTAGGAGCAGTTAAAAGATCAGTAGCTAATTGGTTATTAGTTAATATAGAAGCATCTTTACCATCACCATCATAACCTAGAATTGCATTTTCAAGTTTTCTGAAGTGAATCGCGTT